>JACPMP010000052.1 GCA_016185915.1 Candidatus Woesearchaeota archaeon | reverse complement strand
CTATGAAACTCGGCTTCATCGGCTTAGGCAGAATGGGCTTTAATATGGTTCTTAATTTGCATAATAAAAAAATTCCCGTTGTTGCCTTCAACAGAAGCCCTGAGCCCGCAAAACAAATAAAAAAATATGGCGTTGAGGTTGCTTTTTCCATTGAAGAATTGATGGACAAAATGCCACAACAAAAAATAATCTGGCTCATGGTTACTGCTGGCAAGCCAGTTGATGTTGTAATTAAAGAATTGCTGCCTCATTTGAAAAAAGAGGACATAATAATTGATGGTGGCAATTCATTCTACAAAGATTCAATCAGAAGGTACACTTTTCTTAAAAGCAAAAAAATTCATTTTATTGATATTGGCACAAGTGGCGGCTTAAAAGGCGCAAGATATGGCGCTTGCTTGACAATTGGCGGCGATGAAAAAATCTTCAAAAGAATAGAGCCAATATGCAAAGCTGTTTCTGCAAAAAATGGATATGCTTATGTAGGCAATGCAGGAGCCGGTCATTTTGTCAAAATGGTTCATAATGGAATTGAGTATGCCTTATTGCAAGCATATGGTGATGGATTTGAATTGTTGTTTAAGGGACCTTACAAAAACCTTAATTTGAGAAAGATAGCAGAAACATGGAATAATGGCTCTGTGATAAGAGGCTGGCTTGTTGAATTGGCTGCAGACGCTTTTAGAAAAGACCCTAAATTGAGCAAAATAGAAGGCATTGTTGGAGGAGGGGAAACAGGGCAATGGGCAGTCAATGCAGCAAAAGAATTCAGAGTTTCTGCTGAGTCAATTAAACTAGCGTTAAAATTAAGAAAAAGCTCAAAAAAACATCCAACCTTTGCTGGAAAAGTAATTGCCGCTTTGAGAAACGAGTTTGGTGGGCATGAGGTTATAAGGAAATAAGTTATATTAACTGAAAAAATTTCCTTAAGCAGTAAAAAACCAAAATTCAAAAATCCAACCTGATTATCACCTGCAATAGACAGCTTATTTCATCACCCGAGATTTAGACAGAGTTAAAATCAGATAAATATAAATACTACTTAATCGAAAGTATCTTTTTTGGGGTGGTAGGCATGGAATCAGATTATAAGAATATTATTTCTCACATTGACATAGACAGAAGTTTAGGCGCCATTGAGTGTTCAAGTTTTAATGGTATTGATGATGAAAGCGTTATTGAATTTAAGAATGACATTGAAGCTGGCAATGACTCGATAGAATTGCATTTGATTAAATCAAAGGGCTACAAAGAGGCATTGATTTTAAAGCTTAAGAAAAGCAATGGGGCGTATTCTGATGCATGGAGGGATTTCCTCAAAGAAGAGCAAAAAACATTTGGCGGAAGCAAAATATTTTACATTGACAATGAATGCAGCAAATTGTTAATACTGGCGCTCCCAAATGAAACAAGGAATAAGATGAACATGGTTATTACAAGACTAAACAAAATCAATGAAAAGATAACAAGGATAAATGCAAAGATAAAAAGAGAGAATCTGGATTTGTATGCATCAAGGCTGAAGAGCAAGGAAGCGGTAAACAAAAAGAAAGACGAGATTATTAATTTTATTAATCAGAATTTAAGGGTTTGAATTACTTTTTATTATTTTTGAAAATTCTTTTAATGCGTTAGGAAAGATACAAAAAGCATAAATGTCATCATTAATCTCATATTAAATTAAACATTTAGGAGAGTATTATTGGAAAATTAATTCAATTCGCCTTCGGCAAATTTTTGTGCTCGGTTTCACTTTTTTGCCATATCGTTCAACCTCGCCTATAAATTATAATTTTTAAACCATCCCCCTAAACCTTCTTACAAATTCCTCAAAGTGATGGGTTTTGATATTCAACCCGCATGCATGCTCATGCCCGCCGCCATAGCCCTCTAATCCAACTAAGGCCTTCTCTACCAAAGGCGGCAAAATTATTTTGCTTGATCTTAGACTGCACTTCATTTCATCATTTTTCTCTCTTGCAATTAATATTATTTTGTCAGGAAATCTATAAATTGACTCGTTTGCCAAATCACTTGTAAAGCTTGACTTGTCGTCTTTATATGTGAAAACAACAAGTTTGTCAGCAGTTTTTTCTACAATTTTTAGGACATCTTTAATCAATGGCTCATACATTTTGTTAATTTGCTCATACCTTTTGTAGATAAACCTGCCCTGTGCTGTTTCTTGGTTTAGAATTTCAGACGGAGTATTAATCCTAGCCAAAACCTTTATGCATTTCATTGCATCGCTTGTTTTGCCCATAAGCACAAAGGAAAAAATCCTTGTTAAATGCCCAAGTCTTGCATTGTAGATTATATCGCCAACATATTTATATGGTTTTTCTATAAGCTCAGGAAATTCTTTCTTAAAATCATTGATAAAAGGGGGTATAAACCAGTCTGCTATACATCCAATAGCAGCAATCCATAAATCGCTTTCAACTATCTGATGGCACATAAAAGAAGTTGGATGGTTATCTTCCCAATTAGAAATTCTCGGGTTAAAATATTTCACATTATTTCTTTCAAAAGGCCCATGATGGTCTATCCATATAACAGGAACTTTTACCTCATCTAAAAAATCCTGCTCGACAACAGCAATATCTAAAATAAATATTTTATCCGGCCGGTATTCTTTGACTTTATTAATAAAAACCGTTCCAAGCTTTGGAGTTGTCTTTACAATAATGCCATTGCCCTCTTTTTTATACCGGTACAATTGAAGAAAGGAGCATAATCCATCCTGGTCATCATCAAAAAAGAATAATGGATTTTTGCAGTTGTCGAGATGGTCTCTCAATTGCTGTATTTGGATTTTGGATAGAGCCATATCATTCAAAAATTCGGTTTAATTATTTAAGGGTTTTTGTTTTTGAATTATCTTAACTTATCTTCCATTCTTCTTAATATCTCTTCTATCCTATCAAGTCTTTCTAATATTTCTTCATGTGGCGGCCTTTCATGATAAACTTCATGCGGTAGTCTTGGCATAGTTTTCACCCTCTTATTATTTTTCAATTTGGATCATATAACCTATAGTCAATGTTCCCATCCAAACTGGTGCAGTAGATGGAATTATCACATTTAGCGGAATTTCAAAAAATTTCAGCGCTAATGCAAAGGACATTGCAAACAAGCTTGAAAATATAAAACTGATAAAAAGAAATTTTATCTTGTTTTCATTCCTAATAGGCAATGCGTGCGGCGGTATATGTTTGTGCCAATGTTCATGTAGTGGCATGTTTATCACCTATCGCTTGGAGCTTTGCAATTTCGGTACTTATAGTTCCAACTAAATCTGTTTTTGGAGTTATTCTTTGCACAACTTCTTGACCCCATTGAGCAATTGCTATGCGGTCTCTTTCTTTCTTTAATTTCTGAGTATATTGTATAGCTGCTAATAAAACTGCCACTGCACTTGTATTATATCCTACCCCTTCTATTGCAGTTCTGTAGTAGGTAAAAACTGCTACATGTGCTCCATCTTTTTGGGCTTCTTCAGCCATTCTTACATATTCTTCAACTGATGCCATTTTAACCTCCGGAAAACGTATTTCGAGTTTCCTATGATAGTAGAAAGTGTAATAAGTATATAAATGTTTCGATTTTTCTAATTAAGTCGAAAAGAAAGATTTTTATAGTAATGTCGAAACTTCCCATTTATGCCGCCATTACACGAGGATATTTTTCATAAAGCACTTGCTTCGGATATAAGAAGGGAGATATTACTCAGTTTGTCTAGTAGGGAGAAATATTTAAGTGAGATTTCTGATGAGATAAAGAAAAAACCACAAACGGTTGACTTTCATCTAAGTCTATTGGAAGAGATCGGACTTGTTGAGAGTGAATGGAGAGAAGGAAAAAAATATTATTTTTTGAAGGATAAAAAAATTTTGAATTTTCTAAAAGAAAGAAAGCCAGTTCCTTTGCATTTAAGGCCAAAGCCGCCTCACGAGATTGTCATTGATGCTTGGGATGATTTATCAAAAAAATTAGATAGAATAGAGAAAAAACTTGATAAAATTCTTGAAAAATAAATCCAAAACTTTATATTCATTCTTATCTTATTAAAATCATGCAAATACCATTCAGGCAGCATAAGGGCTACGACCCATTAGGAGACTGCGGAAAAGGAAAATGCCCGATTTGCGCAAGAAACAATGCTATCTTTAAGGTGAAGAATACAATCCAAAAAGAAGAGTTTGCAAGCGATGCAGTTGCGCCTTT
>JACPMP010000051.1 GCA_016185915.1 Candidatus Woesearchaeota archaeon | reverse complement strand
CCCTGCGGGGTCGCCTTGCTTTGTACGTTATACGAACTTTCAATCAAACCTCAACAATCCTCCCAAACGGTCCCGGATTGATAATTGCTGTTTTCTTTATCTTATCTTCTTTCCCAAAATTCTCATGCAGATGCCAGCAGATTAAAATTGAGCATCAAAAGATTTAAATACTTAGTTTTAGTATAAATGCTGTAAAAAGGTATAAAAAATGAATGAACTTGAATGGTTATCATCTCATACCAAGGAAGCTGAAAAATACAGTGGCAAGTGGATTGCTGTTACAGACAAAGGTATAGTCGCTTCTTCTGATTCTGCATTGGAAATTGAAGTGCTCTTAAAGAAGAAGGACATTTCTCTCAAAGAAGTTATGATTATGAAAGTGCCGAGAAGAGATGAAGAGATGAGCATATTATGAAGTTTGATTACCAATTGTTTCGCGAATCTTATTATCCAATAATACCAGTGACTATAATCAAAAATAATAAAAGAGTTAATACTTCCGCAATTGTAGATTCTGGTGCTAGTATTTCTATTTTTAGCAGTAGCATTGGTAAACTTGTTGGTTTGGATATTGAATCTGGAGAGAACAGGATTTTTCAAGGTGCTTCTGCTAAACTTGCTGGCTATATACATAATGTCGGAATGATAATAGCTGAAAAAGAAATTGAATGTAGAGTGGCTTTCTCTGATGAACTCAATACCTCTTTTAATCTTATTGGCAGAGAGACTATTTTTGATAAATTTCTTATAACCTTTAACGAAAAGCATAAGGAACTTAAAATAAAATCTATCTAGCTCTTAACCCTATTTGCGTTTTTACATTTACAATTGAAAATATTATATCTAAATCATTAAAATTTTCCCAAAAGGCCCAGGGTTAATAATCTTTGTCCCTTTAATTCTGTCTTCTTTCCCAAAATTCTCATGCAGATGTCCGCAAATCAGCAAGTCAATTTTATTCTTTTCAACAAAATGCCTTATTGATTTGTTCCCGGCATGACCTCCAACTAATTTATCAAGCTTTGTTTTATATGGCGGCGCATGCGTTATCAGAATTATTTTCTTGTCTTTATTTTTATTAATTATTTTTTTGAATTTATTTTGTGCAGTTTTTTCAAATTGCCTATCCGCCATTGAAAATCCTCCACCGCCATAACCTAAAAAGAGACTATTATTTTTGATAAAATAATTTTTATGGATAAAAATAATGTTTTTGAATAATTTTGAGTACTTAATAAAAGTAGAGCTGTCTTCATGATTTCCATGAATTACTAGGATTTTTCTATTTAACTGCTCCAATCTTTTCATTAACCTAACGATTCCGTGCTCAAAAATTGAGATATCGCCAGCACAAACAAGCAAATCTGGATTTTTGATTTTTACTTTTTGCTCTATTCTCTTTAATGCGAGCAAAGAACCGTGAATGTCTGTAAAAGCTAGTATTTTCATATTTTTGAGTGATTAATAGCTTATATTTAAAGATAAGTCACATAATACTATAATAATCCTCAAGAACAATCTTGTCAACATTTTCTAAATTTCTGACAGCATATAATCTTCCTTCTCCCAACTCTACTATTTTCTCTGCAAATTTCTTTCCTTTTTCATTTAATTCAATGCCAATCAGAGAAATTGTGATGCCTTCGCTTCTTGCAATTGACGCTTCCTCAAGTGTTGATTTTTCCGGAGTCTCGCCTTTTGTTGGCAAAGCATCAGTTATAAGTATCAAGTGTTTTGTTATATTTTCTCTTGGAAACAATTCAATTGCTTTTTGCAGCATTGAAACTATATCAGTTTCTTTGGATGCCTTTATCTTTGTTATTTCCTTAAGCAGCCTTGTAAAATCAGCTGTTGGCTCTATTATTTCTTTCACTTCAGAACCAAAGACAATCAAGCCAACCTTGTCTTTTTCATTTTTTGGATGCCTTTATCTTTGTTATTTCCTTAAGCAGCCTTGTAAAATCAGCTGTTGGCTCTATTATTTCTTTCACTTCAGAACCAAAGACAATCAAGCCAACCTTGTCTTTTTCATTTATTGCTTTGTAGGCAAGAGCAATTCCAGCTTTTTTACATGCCTCAATTTTTTTGCCTTTCATTGAGCCAGATGCATCCAAAGCATAAATGATATAAGTCTGACCTTTGCTTTGCTTTTCATAGACTTGCAAATCCTTGTTGCCAAAATAATTGTGGCCTCTTCTGACTGCAAGCTTCACGGACTTTTTTAATGCAATGTCCCTGTATCTGTCGCCTTTTTTATACAATCTCGAGTTTTCCTTTTCTCCATATACAAATGGCTTTCTGCTTATTTTCTCGCCTATAACTCCTTTTGGCACTATTTTATCCAGTTCTTCAAAGTATAAAACCAAAGAAGCAAGCTCAATTCCTTTCTCAGACAGCGAATTATCTTTGTGCAAAAATCCCTGCTCCTTAAACTCTTCGATTTTTTGCTGTATTCTCTCTTTCAGGTCTTTTTGAAATTCAGGAATTCCAATATTTTTCTTTATGTAATCCGGTTCGTAACCAGAAGCAATCCTTATGATAGATTCGCCATAAATCTGCTTTGCTATTGTGTAATTTTTAACTAGCTGCTCAAACATTAAGTCTGGGCTAAAAGAACTCATGCCTTGATTAATAGCATCGCTAATTAATTTGCCGCTGTCGATTATTTTCTTATCGTTTTCGAGAACAGAATGCATAAACTTGTCTTCAAGCTGCTGAAATGCTAATTTGCCGCTTAATTCTTCTGCTTTGCTGAATTTTTTAATTTCAACCTTTTCGCTACCGATAATCACCAGATTCTTGCTCTTCTTCCAAATGGTTTTGCCATTTAGTTGCCTCTACATTCTTATGGAATTGCTCTTTGATGTAATTCTCGATGCTTTCCAGATATCTTACACTTGGCTTTAGCCTGATTCTATGCGACAAAACAGAAACAAGCACATCTTTTATATCCTCAAACTGAACATTTTTTCTTCCTTTAAGCAAAGCATTTGATTGAGCTCTTTCGCACAAGCCAATTGATGCTCTTACGCTTGGCTTTTTTTCCAATTTTTCATCCTGCCTCAATAATCTTATGAAATGAACCATTAAAGTTAAAAGCTCATCACTTACATTTGCTATTTTCTTTCCTTTCATAACAACAATTTTCTTTTCAATGTCAATGCTCTCAGGGTAATCCATATAGATGATATCAAACCTGTCAAGCAAAACATCGCTTAGCTTTTCTGTTGAAGCATCTTCTGGATTCATTGTGCTGATAAATATAAAATCAACATCAAAATCAACATCATAAGAGCCGATAGTCGCTTTGCCTTCCTCAAGAACTTGCAATAAAGCATTTTGCAATTTTTCAGGGCATCTATTCAGTTCATCAAAAAACAGAACACCGTTATTGGCTTTGAATATTTTTCCAGGAGTGAATGCCTCCAAACTTAAAGGCCCAAATTTTAATGCTTTGATTGGATCAATGTCGCCAAGCAAGTCTTCAACTGTTAAATCCGGCGAGCCCTGAATTCTTATAAATCTCTTTATTCCTTGTAATTTTGCAGTTTTATGCCTTGTTTTTTGCTTGCAGGAAGGGCATATTGGAGCTTCTGGAGTGCAATGATAACTGCATCCCTCAATAACATCAATATCTGGCAAAATCTGGGCTATATTCTTTGCCAAAGTTGTTTTGCCGATTCCTGGAGCGCCCACTATTATGATGTGCCTGTTCATAAGCAAAGCTGACTTAATGCCCTGCTTTGCATTTTCCTGCCCCAGTATATCTGTGAATGGGTCTTTGTTTTTCAGGAATGTTTCTTTTAGTTGTTCATTTAGCATTTTGAATTTAAAAAAATTTTAAGTCATAAAGAGAAGGTATAATAGTTTATAAAAGTATTGTTAAAACAATCTCATCACCCAAATAATCCCCCCAGCAACCAATGGCACTATCAAATTATCATCAATTTGCTCAGTTCCAATTTTTATCTCGATTGCTTCCACAATCATTGCAGCTAAAGAGGCAAAAAATGCCTCATGCCACGGTACAATGGCCAAAGCGCCGATAAAACCGGCAACAAAACCGGCAATTGTGCCTTCTAAAAATTTTGTTTTGGACAAAGGATGCTTAATTTTTCCAAAATGCAATCCATACAAATGTGAGATTGAATCCCCAAATGCTAAAACCATTATAGAAGCCATTGCTATATCTTTAGGAAATAATAACAAAGCAACATAGACTCCAATAAAATAAAAGATAATTCCTTTTCCAGGAAATTTTTTAAGTTCTTCTTTGCGCTCAAATATTTCTAACAGATTATGGATTATTGGAATTTTTATTTTTTTGCTTAAGTAAGACAAGATTATGCCGACTATTGCAGTTATCAATATTACCTCTTTATTAATGGAATCATTAACCAATAAAACAACAATAATTATTCCTAAAAAAAGATGAAAAATTTGCCTTCTGAATTCTAAGTTTTCCATAATTTTCCCCTTTCATATAATTCCAGCAAATAACTCCCAATAAAATACCCGAATAATGCGCCAAAAACAACATCACTTAAGAAATGGAATCTAAAATAAATTCTGCTGAAAACAACTAAGAACGCGAATGCAATCCAGAAGTGTTTTTGTTTTTGCAAATGCGTTATCAATAGGGGCAGTAATGAGAACACAACAATTGAGTGCTGGCTTGGAAATGAATAGTCGATTATGTCAACAAAAGGGTAAAACAATAGTCCAATTGGTCTTTGCCTTTGAATAATCAATTTGACAATTAAAGCCAGCAAAAATGAAGTGATAGAAGCCAGCAATAGAAAATATATCAACTTTTTGTTCTTTTTATAAAGAATGATTGAGGGAAAAACTAGCATCACTATAATTACAACTCCAAAATTCGTAATAACGCTTAATATAACATCAAAAACTGGAAATCTTATATTTTTAAAAAATAGATTTATCTGTGCATCCAAACTATAGGAAATAAGAAAAACCAGAATTCCCATTATTAATATCAAAAAATTATTTAATTTTCTCATCATTGTACATCTTTATAAATTGCCCCTGTTATGCCCTTATTGGGCCATATTTTGCATCCAGGATTTATGGCAACATTTTTTGCTTTAACATTGTCCCCGATTATGGCGCCAAATCTATCAATTTTTATTCTTTTATTTTTGATAATTGAATAAGCATTGTTTTTAGCAATTATTTTTCCTTTGAAGTGCACATTTTCACCTATAATTGAATCTTCAACATCAGAATTTTCATCAATAATTGTTCTGTCCATGATTATTGAGTTTTTAACAGTTCCTTTTATGATGCAATGATTTCCAATGCTTGAGTTTTTTACACTTCCATGTATTTTTGAACCCTTGCCAATGACGTTTTTGTTCCTTCTTAGCATTCTGTCAGCTTTTAACAAGTCCCATGGGTAAACAATTGGAAGCCATTTCTTGCTGTTAATGCAGTATATTTTTTCCTTTTTAGCCAATAGCTTAACCGCATCGGGCAATTCAAACTCATTTCTTTTTGATTTTTTTATTTTGTTGATGTATTGGAATATTTCTTTGTCAATTGAATAAAATGCCGTGCTTATCAAATTGGAAATTAATTTTTTCGGTTTTTCTATAAAATCAACTAATATGCCGTTTTTTTCAGTAACCACTCCAAAATTTTGAGGATTTTTTACTTTTGCCGTCAATATCGAATAATTGTGCTTAATGCAATTTTTAATATCCTTCATTGAATAGACATCATCACCCATCAATAAAACAAATCTATCTTTAATATATGGCTTAGTAATAGAAACCGCATGTGCTGTTCCAAGCTGCTGCTTTTGCTCAACATACTTAATTTTGAGATTTTTGTATTTATCTCCAATGTATTTCTTTATCAATTCTTTTTTATATCCCACTACTATAATAACCTCACTAACTATGCCATTTAGATTGTCTAAATTATGTTCAAGCAATGTTTTGTTTGCAATCTTAAGCAATGGCTTTGGTCTTGTTAGAGTTAATGGGTGCGTCCTTGTGGATTTTCCCGCTGCCAATATTACCGCCTGCATTTTAGAGGATATTAATCTTTATCGACTTGCATCTTTCCTTAACAAAATTATTTTTTACAGTGTTTTTTAATAAGTCTTCTGGGATTAAAAATTTTCTTTTTTCTAATGCGAAAATCTTATTAAGTTTTATAAATGTTTTTTTGTGTATTTTTTTGAAATTATCGGCATGCTGCTTAATCTTTATTGGAGGACCTTCAATTTCAGCAAATTTTGATAATGCTTTCTTGTCTAATAAGAAATAGGTATTTGCATCACTTTTTTTATCCCATTCCCAATCGGTTTTTATTATTTTAAAATCATGCTTATGCAGCCCCTCTTTTAAAAATTCATAAGTCTTCAATAATTTATTTCCAACAACATCCGCTTTTCCGCTCAGTGGTTTTATTTTGATTATTATTAGTTTTGTATTGCTTGTTTTTCCTTTTAAAAATAATAATTTCAATTCTTTTTTAATAAAAAATTCCTTTGAAGGGCTTTTTAAAAATTCTCTTGCAGTTTTTTTGAAACATTCAAATTTCTCAATGCTTAAGGCAGCAGCTGCATTTCTGTCTTTCTGCACAGGGTCGATAACTATCAACGGTGATATGAGCTTCGAAGTGTTTACTAACTTAAATACGTCTTTGCCTTTGTAGTATTTTTCAACATCAACAATTATTTTATCGCTCCATTTTGCTGCATTTTTTATTAGATTAAGAAAAGAGCCATAATAAACAGTAAGAATTTCGCATATGTAGCCGGAAAATCCTTTTATGTAGCTTTCCGCACCATAAACATTTTGCGCTTGACAGAATTGTTTTGTCAACTTCATTTCATTGATTAGTTTTTTGTGCTTTTTAACCCAGTTAGAGTGCAATGGGCTTACATCGGTTATGTTTTTTGCTTGCTCTGCTTTTTTAATTTTCAGGATTGGAACAATTTCAAAAGTAAAATTACCTTGCCTTATTTGAAAATAATCTCTTGAGCCATGCAATCTTGCAATATTCTTGAATTTTTTCTTTAGTATTCTTTCAAGAGCATCAGACAATTTGTCGCTTTTGTCTTTGAATTTCTTATAGCCAAAAAGAACGAAAATATCGGCATCAAATGTTTTTAACCAAGTGCCTTTTGCGCCAGAACCGCCTAAAATTGCTTTAATATCCTTTTGATTTTTATTTATTTTTTTTATTATGGAATTTAGTTTCTCGAATATTTCTTTCTCGTAATTCTTGTCAGGCTGTATTTCTTTCAATGCTTCATTTAAAATTTGATTTATTTTTTTCATTTTTTATCGATTTTATAAAATTTTAAAACAATCCGATACCCATGTACTTCCAGACAGTGAGGTAGGTGTCCCTCATTTTTCTGTTGAGCTATCTGAATATTATTAGTGTACTTACACAAACGGGTCACTTTCTTAACGTGGAAAATCTAAAGGTCGTTCTCGTATTTTTAGATTATTTTTTATGTGATATGTTAAAGAAATCAAATCAATATTTATAAAAAGGTTTGGGTTTTTTATTGTTGATTAATTGTTATTATTCTCCCTCAGCACTTTCACAGCACTTACAACCTTATCATTTGATTCAAGCTTCATAACTCTTACTCCTTGCGTGTTTCTTCCAATAACAGATATATCACTAGCTGGAACTCTTATAATAATTCCATTCTTGCTTATGAAAATAACATCGTCATTTTCTGTTACAGGGCATATCGAAACCACCTTACCATTTCTTTCGCTGCACTGAATGTTTATAACTCCAGAGCCGCCTCTATTAATAAGCCTGTATTCAGAAATTTGGGTTCTTTTTCCATACCCATTCTCTGTAACGCTAAGCAATGTCTTTTCATCTGATGCAACAACCATCCCTATAACTTCGTCATTATCCTTCAGGCTTATTCCTCTAACACCTTGCGCAGACCTTCCTGTAGCCCTTACATTTCTTTCCTCAAAGCGGACCGCATTCCCATTCTTAGTAGCCAAAATTATTTGCTGGTTTCCATCTGTCAACTCAACATTAATCAATTCATCCCCTTGCTCAAGCGTAATTGCAACAATGCCATGTCTGCGGGGATTGCTGTAAGCCATAAGCTCTGTTTTCTTCACTGTTCCTTTTTTTGTAGCCATGACAAGGTAATGTTCGTTGTCAAAGTTCCTCACTGGAATAAATGCTGTGGCAATTTCATCATTTTGCAGCTCGAGAATATTTACAATTGCTTTGCCTCTTGCTTGCCTGCTTGCTTCTGGAATATTATAAACTTTGAGCCAATGCACTTTTCCCTTGTTTGTAAAGAATAAAATGTAGGAATGAGTGCTTGCAACAAATATATCCTTTACGATATCTTCGTCTTTTGTTGCAGTCGCGATTACACCTTTGCCTCCCCTGTGCTGTAATTTGTATGTTTGCAATGGCAGTCTCTTGATATAGCCAGAATTTGTTATTGTTATTGCCATTTCTTCATCTTTTATTAAGTCTTCAGTTTCTAGTTCCACATTTTCAAGCTCTATAATTTGTGTTCTTCTTGAATCATTATATTTTTCTTTTAACTCGCTCAACTCCTTTTTTATTATGTCGAGTATTTTTTGAGGGTTTGAAAGAATTGATTTAAGCTCTTCAATGAACTTCAGCAAATCACTATGCTCTTGCTTTATCTTTTCCTGCTCCAAAGAAGTCAATCTTTGCAATCTCATTTCAAGAATTGCAATTGCCTGCTCATTTGTCAGATTAAAGCTTGATGTTAAAGTTTCTTTTGCAGTTTCCGCAGATTTACTCCCTTTAATCAGCTTAATAACTTCGTTTATATTTGTCAATGCTATTATCAAGCCCTCAAGGATATGCGCTCGGGTTTGCGCCTTGTTTAAGTCAAACAAAGTTCTTTTTCTTACAACATTTTTTCTATGCTCGATGTAATAATAAATCAACTGTTTGATGTTGAGGACTTTTGGTTCGTTATTAACAAGAGCAAGCATTATTATGCCAAATGTTGTCTGCATTCTCGTGTGCTGGAATAATTGGTTAAGCACAACACTTGAGTCAGCATCTTTCTTGAGCTCGACAATGATTCTTATGCCGTGTCTGTCGCTTTCATCTCTTAAATCAGAGATTCCAACAATTTTTTTATCTCTTACCAAATCTGCAATCTCTTCAAGCAATTCAGATTTATTCACCATAAATGGTATTTCGTTAACAATAATTATCGTCTTGTTTTTATCTTGCTCAAAGCTTGCTTTTGCCCTTACAAGAATTTTGCCTCTTCCTGTTGAGTAGGCCTCTTTTATGCCATTCTTTCCATAAATCACTGCACCTGTTGGAAAATCGGGTCCTTGAATAATGCTAATTATTTCTTCTATTCTTAAATCAGGGTTGCCTATTTGGTTTATTACAGCGTCAATCACTTCTCCAATGTTATGAGGCGGAATGTTTGTAGCCATGCCGACTGCAATTCCAGAGCTTCCATTTATCAAAAGATTAGGAAGTTTTGACGGCAAAACAATTGGCTCGGTTGTGCTGTTGTCAAAATTTGGGATAAGCCTAACAGTTCTTTTGTCAATATCCTCAAGCATTTCCTCTGAAAGTTTTGTTAATCTGCATTCTGTATATCTCATGGCTGCCGGTGGGTCGCCATCGATTGAGTTATGCACGAAAACACCAGCACTTAGAGCAAAATTGTGAGTTTTATTTATTGTAAGATCATAGACATCAGCAAATTCTCTCAAAAATTCAATTCGTAGTACTTTATGATTTCCATTTATTTCTACCATAATCAAATTTTTATCATTAGAATAATATTTTGTGATTCCTAACTCCCAACTTGTAAAACTTTTTATTCCAAATACATCTTTTCTAACTTTTTCATAATTTTCCTTATCCAAAGGAAGACTATTTTCTCTTAAATAATTGCAAATATTGAGAAATTTTTTCTTTCCAGTTAAATTAGTTGTTCTCCTCTTATTACTAGCCACAATTTTAGTATGAAATAAATTTTTATATTCTGGGGTTTGCCATAATCGTTTTAATGTTGTTGTGGCTCTTTTACTGAACTCAAGCCTTTTTTCAGGATGATTTTTTATGTATTCTCTATTAATGTCGCTCAGTTTTTTTGACATAAATTTTCTATAGCTTTGTTTACTCCAATTTTTTATATTTTTTAATGAAGTTATTTCGGAGTGTTTTTTTCTATTTTTGGGATTGCTCCAGTATTCTTTTCTACCTTGAGCTAGTTTTTTGACGTATTCATTATCTGTCTTGTGCTTCTGAGAAGTTAGCTCGTAATGCAATTTCCAATGTTCTTTCCAGTCAATTCTTCGTATATTCTCAGGATTGTTATTCAGTTTATTAAAATCGATATGGTGTCTTATTCTGCCAGCAGTTTTTGTGTATGCTCCTTCGTTTATGTTCCATTCATCTGAGAGGACATGTACAAAATCCCATGTTTTTTGTTTTGGTTGGTGTATCATATTGTAACCTGCTACATTTGGGTCATCTAATTTAGTAGATGTTCTAAAATAGGCAGGCATTAAGGAATCATCTGGCGTTAAATCTTGAGCTTCTTTATAGCTACCATCTTTTAACATAAATTTATGATTCAATGTGCATCTTATTTCTTCTCCATTATCTAAAATAACTTTCATAATTTCCGCATTTCTTTTAGTTAATCTAGGATTTTTTATTTCAGCGATTTTAATAATTCCATTTTCATCAATAGTAAATGTAAAATTCTTTTTGCCTTGTTTATGTTCTTCAATCAGTTCTGCAAAAGATAAACCTCTGCCATCAGTTAACTTAACTTTCGTATCTTTTGTAAAACATCCAAAATTTCCTTGACCATCAACCAATGGATATCTCATTGAAAAGTCTTGGGCTAAGCGAACTAAAGTGTCGTAAACAGCGACATCAGAGTGAGGGTGAAATTTTCCAAGCACCTCTCCTACTACACGAGCACTTTTTTTAAATGGTTGATTATGTTTAAGCCCTAATTCATTCATAGCATAAAGAACACGCCTATGAACTGGTTTCAATCCATCTCTAACATCAGGTAACGCCCTGCCAACTATCACAGACATAGAATAGTCTAAATATGCCTGTTTCATCTCTTCTTGAATAATTCTGGGTATTATTCTTGTCCCTAATTTCTGACTAGTTTCTTCTGTCATTTTTTAAAGAATTGGATTAACACTTTATCGTCTATAAATCGGTATGTTTTTCGCTTTATAATAGTTATGTTTTTAAATTATTTTCTATATTGAAAATTTCTATATGGAAAGTAATTCATATCTTCTTAATTACAGCTTTGTTGACAGAAAAACTTTTGTTGCAATAAACGCACTTTTTCTTTTTGCCAACTAAATAAATATCTTTACTTTGATACTTCATCTTATTTTTGCATTTGGGGCATTGAAGAAGGAACATTTTCGATTGAAATTTTTGATTTTACAATGTATAGGCGAACTATTGAGTGAGCCTAAAATACGCCGTAGGCAGATTGAAATTATTTTTCATTACTAGTTTATTGAATGTTTGTGTTAACGTGAATTTACGGTGTTTATTAATATTGTTTATTTCTTTCTCAACGCATTAATTTATAATTTTTCAACAATAATATTATATTTTCAAAAAATTAAATTTCTTTATTTTCTTCCTTATTTTCCTTAACACCCAATATCTCTTCAACCCTTTGCTCGACTTTTGCTTCCATTTCCGGAGTCAGCTTTATTCCCTCAATCTTTTTCTTTATTTTTCTCTTTTCTTTTTTTGGCTGTTGCTCAAAAATTTTATTTTTTGTTTCCTCTTCTTGAATTAGTGGCTCATTTATTTGGGTAGATAATTCTTGCTTCTCTTGGATTCTTTGCTCTTTTTTGGCACTATCTTTTTGTATTTCTTCAATCACTTCCATTTCGCCAATTTTTTCTTTTTCAACTACTAAACTTCCCTCTTTTTCAAACACTTCAGAAATTAGCTCTTTTGGCTCTGTTTTATATGTTTGTAATGAAATTTCAAATTCCTCCTCTGTTTTGTCCAGAGCTTCAATCTCTTTTTTTATTTTTTCATCTTCTTTCTTCAAATCCTCGGCTCTTTGGTGCTGCTCGTCCTTTATTCTTTCAACTTCTATTTCTTTTTCCTTTATCGCTTTTGCTATGCTGTCAAAATCCTTAAACTGCTCTTTAAGCCTTTCTTCAGTGAGATCAAAATATTTGAAAAACTTTTCAGTTAGCTTGATTAAATTTGTTCTGCCGTGCTTTTGCCTTGATATATAGCTAGCTTTTTCTAGTTCAACAAGATGATCATAGGCCTTATTTGTTCTCATCTTAATCAAATCAGATTGGAGTATTGGATACTTGAAGGCTATGACAGCAAGTGTTTCAAGCACACTTCTTGTCAGCTCTGTCTCTGTCACAATCTTCCTCACCATAGGAATAAAGTGGTCTCGAACTGTGAATTTCCAGAAATCTCCCTCTTCAAAAAGCATTAAGGATGACTGCTTCTCGTCATATTCTTTTTGCAGCTCTCGCAATGCTGGAATAACATCGTCTCTTTTAGAACGGCTCAACTTGCATATTTCATCAACACCTATTCTATGACCTGTAGAAAAAAGAATTGCTTCTACCTTGCTTTTTACACTAGGTTTTTTGACTTCTATCATGCCAAAGTATATGTTTCGCCTTCTTTTTTAATCTTGTTTTCCTTAATCAGCTTTTCTATAAACATTTCAAGCTCTTTTTTTTCAACGCCTGTAACTTGGGAAAGCTGCTCTAATGAAAGCCGGCTTACTTTTAGGCATATCATTATCGCATTGTGCAGTACTGCGTTCATGTTGTGCCTTAAAAAATCATTCTCTGCCTTTAGCTGCTTTACAATCATATCAACATTATGAAGCCGTGCCTGCAAATCGTTAAGAAAGTTGGAAAGCTCTGGATTTGTCATAATTAATTGCCCTGGCTTTACAACTTCAAGTGAAGAAGGCATGTACTCAAAGCAGAAGCTAATCAATTTCTTTGTGCCTTTTATGACCAAATCTAATTCCACAAATTTGCCCCATAGCTTGCCTTGCTCTTTCATCTCAGAATAATCTTCGTTCAAAATTACAAGCTCTGAGTCTTCCTTTATGTGTTCAATATACTGATTTATTGCATCTTCAACATATTCCTTTGGCTTGCCTAAAACTTCTATTATGGTTCTGCATCTAATATGCGCATGCTCGCCTTGTTTTTCTGTTTCGACCATAGTTTATTTGAAATATAAAGTGTTTATAAAGGTTTTTGAGAGGTTTTAACGAAACCTATTTATACGAACCTATAAAAGCTTAGAATATGCCAAACATAATGCATTGGCTTGTGCCAAAAGAAGAGAAGTTCTTTGAAATGCTTTCAGAACAATCAGAATATGCCCTTGAAATTGCAAAAGAGCTAAAAGACTTTATAAGCCATTATCACAAATTAGAAAAAAGTGAGAGAAAATCTAAAGTTCAAATAATTAAAAATCTTGAGCACAAGGGAGATGAAGTTACTCATAGATTAATAGAGAAACTGGACAAGACTTTCATCACGCCGATTGATAAGGAAGATATACATGAAATGGCAGTTCTCCTTGACGATATAATTGACTTAATAAATGCAGTCACATTAAGATTTTTAATTTTAGGAATAGAAAGAATAGATAGCCATATAACTAAATTAGTGGATATAATTAATAATGCTGTAAGTGAAGTCCACAAAAGCATAACTGATTTAAGAAAGTTGAAAAATATGAAGGAACGTTATGTAAATATTCATAGCTTGGAAAATGAGGCAGATGATGTTTATTATGACGCTTTGTCTGACTTATTTCACTTTTACAAGAATTCAATAGATATAATAAAATATAAGGAGATTTATGAGCTTTTAGAAGGGGTTACTGACAAATGCGAGGATGTGGCAAATGTTATTGAAAGCATAGTGGTCAAGCATGCCTGATTTAACTCTCGTTATTATTGTAATAGCAATTGCATTGGTATTTGATTTCATAAATGGCTTTCATGACTCTGCAAATGCAATCGCAACTATAGTTGCTACAAACGTTTTAAGGCCAAGAAGCGCTGTCTTGCTTGCTGCTTTCTGGAATTTTTTTGGGGCATTTGTTTTTAGCGTCGCAATCGCAACAACCATAGGGAAAGGAGTAATAAATCCGGATATAGTAAATATTTATGTTATTCTCGCAGCACTTATTGGAGCTATCTTGTGGAATATTCTGACTTGGTATTATGGCGTTCCATCATCAAGCAGCCATGCTTTAGTCGGTGGTTTGATTGGCGCTGGGATTGCCTCATCAGGCATTAATTCAATTATCTTTTCTGGGCTAAACAAAATTTTGCTGTTTATATTTGTTGCTCCTTTTATTGGCTTTTTAGGCGCAATTATCTTCTCTATCTTGATGATGTGGGTCTTCAAAAACAAGGAGCCAAGCAGAATACGCTGGCTTTTTAAAAAATTGCAAATTGTATCTTCAAGCTTCTACAGCTTGGGCCACGGCACAAATGACGCTCAAAAAACAATGGGAATCATCACTCTTTTACTGCTTACTTCCGGGTACTTAACAACTTTCAAGGTTCCTGTATGGGTCATAATTATAAGTTACACTTCAATAGCTCTTGGAACTTATCTTGGCGGATGGAGAATTGTAAAAACAATGGGCATCAAGATAACAAAATTAACACCTTTTCATGGCTTTTCAGCAGAAACATCTGGAGCTTTAGTCCTGTTAGGCACTGCACATTTTGGCATTCCAGTAAGCACAACTCATGTGATAAGCGGCTCTATAATGGGCGTTGGCAGTGTCAAAAGATATTCTGGAGTCAGGTGGCAAATAGCCAGAAGAATACTATTGGCTTGGATTTTGACAATACCAGTATCAGCAATTATTGCTGGCTCAAGTTATTTTATTATTAAATTATTTTTATAATGTTATCTTTTCCATATTAAAATAATATTCAACAAAATTGACAGTGTCAAGAGAAAAATCATTATCAAGCCCTTTGCTTTTTCATTGCTTGATTCATAAACAGTTTCAGGATTTTTAACAATAGCTGCTGTTTTTGATTCTAAGCTTTTGCTTTTTTGATTATTTTTTGCATGCAACTGTATTGTGTTATCTGTCTCTTCATTTAGTGTTTGTTTTTTAGGTTCTGTTGGTGATGCCTTTTTAATATTTGGATTTATGGGTATTTGTTCATTATCATCAATTTTATCAGTTGTTGTGTCTATCTCCTCTTTCTTACTTTTTTCAGTTGTTTTTTCTTTTTCTTCATCTTTTATTTTTATCGTCTTGACATCAACATTGTTGGCTTTGTTTGTATCTTCGCATTCAACATTAATTTCAGCGGTTATTTTGTATTCTCCTCCTTTTAAGTTTGGAGAATACTCACTTGAGGTTTTTTGCTTTGAGATTGAATCAGAAGTCCATGGCTTATAGCTTTTTACAGTTTTGTCATTTGCCTTTATCTCTGCTGTGCCTGTTATATTTGTAGATTTGCCTTCTATTTTAGTAGCTTTCATTCTCCATTTGAAATCTTCTTTTTCAAATTCTTCACCGTTGACAAGAATTTCTACTTTATAATCACATTGAGGTTGTTGAGCAAAAGAGGTATAGGAGATTAATATCACAAAAATAAGGATGAAAGTTAGACTTCTCATTTAGTACCTTTAAATGCAGATATTATTTATTTTTTATGCAACATTGGTTTTTATATATTACCATTTAATAATGCTAACAAAAGTTTTAATAAAAACAACTTTGTATACCAAATAGGGTGTGTTTAAGTGGGTTTTTTGAAGTTCTTAAAGAGGGAGAGGAAAGAAAGCTTAGATGAATTAGACTTGCCTCCTGCCCCTCCGCCATTAGAGGGCTTTGATGAAAATCTGCCTGAGCTTCCTGAATTCCCAAAGTTTGACGAAGAAAAGATTTCTGCAACAGAAGAAATGCCTAAATTTGATTTTCCTGAGGAAGAAAAACTCCCTGAGTTAGGAGAAGATGACACTATACCAGATTTTCAAACCTTTGCAGAAATGGAAGAAAAATCAATTACTCCGATTCCACCTATAAGGATTCCTCCTACGCAACCTATGCCATCAATTCCAGAGCCTATGCTTACAATTACCCGGCCTGTGGCAGAAACAGAGCAAGAAAGTGTTGCTGAGGAGCAGCCAAACTATGCTCCTGAAGATGCTTATCCAAGAATACGGGGTAGACTTTTTGCTCAAGAAAAAAGAAGTTTAAGGGAAAGGACAAGCGTAAAAACAATTTATGTCAGAATTGATAAGTTTAAAGCAACTCTTGGCAGCATTAATTTGGTTAGAAGCGATTTAAGAAAAGCTGAAGAAGCCTCAATCAAATTAGAAAATATAAAGAGTGCAAAAGACAAGTCATTTGACAAGGTAAGATACTTGCTTGACGATTTGCAGAAAAAGCTTATTTTTGTTGATAAAACTTTATTCAAGGGTGATGGAAACTAGTAGTTTCCAGCACCTCCAAAAATTTTAAAAATTTTGATAGGTGAGTAAAAATGAGAGAGCAAAGAAGTGGCATGCCTGTTTTCGTGAAGGTTGATGAGTATAAAGAGATTTTAGATGTTTTGGATATGATTAAAAGCAAAATAAAGGAAATAAGGGACACGCTTGGCGGCATAAATGCCTTGCGAAATGAAGAGGATGCAGAGCTTGCAATGTGGAACAACACAATAAACGAGATAGAGAAGAAAATAGAAGGCATTGACAAGATAATGTCTGAGCCGGAGCAGATGTGGTGATTTTGTTGAAGGGCAAAGAGCAGAATAACGAGCTGTATTTTGTGCATATAAAAGAGCCTAATGAGATAAGGAGGAATATTCTTGAAACTCTGAAGGACATAGTTGAAGTACTTCAAAGATTTGAAAAATTCAAGCATACAAGGCATGAAAAGCTTGAGAAGATACAAAAGCTTAGGGGCTTATTGAAAGATGC
>JACPMP010000004.1 GCA_016185915.1 Candidatus Woesearchaeota archaeon | reverse complement strand
TTTTTATTTTTATTTGCAATGATTCTTTTATTTTTGGCCTTTTAATCAATTTTTTTGGTTTTAAACTGCCAAAATATTTATCTATTTTTTCCTTTACATTTTTAACATTTCCAACAACAGAAATAATCATATTATTAGGAATGTAATGAGAATAGTAATAATCTGAAACATGCTTTCTGCCAAAGCTTTTCACAGTTTTTATAGTGCCATAAGTCGGGTTTTTTGCAGGATGCTTTTCAAACAATGTTTTCTGGAACAGAACCCATTGGTGCAGTCTTGAATCATCAGTAACCATATTTATTTCCTTCAAAATAACCTGCTTTTCCTTCTCAATTATTTTTTCGTCAAAAATAGGATTTGCTACCATATCAGAAAGAATGTCCAAGGCAATTTCAAATCTTTTATTGATTATTTTGATAAAGAATGCCGTTCTATCACCAGTTGTGTAAGCATTAAACTCGCCGCCATACTTTTCAATCTCATTTGCAATCTCTCTGCTGTCTTTTCTGTTTTTTGTGCCTTCAAACAACATGTGCTCAAGAAAATGTGAAATTCCAGCCATTTTTACACTTTCAAAATTAGAGCCAACTTTAAACATAACTTCAACAGCAACTGATTTGGAGTAGTTTCTCTCAAAAATTACTGTTGCCCCGTTCTTTAATTTGCATTTCTTCATAATATAAAAGGAAAAATTTAAATGATTTAATAATGTTTTTGAATTATAAAATGAAAATAAACGAATTTAGGTCAATTTTAGAAAAAAAGAATTGTGATTTTGCTATATTTTATAACTCTGATTCAAGTAGATATAATTCAAATATGTTCTATTTTTCCGGTTATAGTGGTTTAGGAGCATTGGTCATACCCAAAAATAAATCATCTGTTCTTATAGTGCCTAATATGGAGTTTGAGAAAGCAAAAAAATCAATTGTTAAAAAAATTTATAAAATGGATAAGAAGAAATTTTTTGAGTCAATATATGCAGTTGTTAAAAAAAACGGTTTAAAAAGAAAAAGCATAGGCATAGATAAGGATAACTTTACATTGAATTCCTACATTCGATTTAAAAAACAATTTAATAAAGCAAAAATAAAAGATATTGCCTTAGATTGTATCAAGCTGCGGGAGATTAAAACGTTAAAAGAAATCCAAATTCTTAGAAAATCATGCAATTACGCTGACAAGCTAGTTCAAAAAGCAATCAATAATTTTAAAAATTTTAAAACAGAATCCGAAGTTGCAGCATTTCTAGAATATGAAACAAAAAAACTAGGTTTAGATTTATCATTTAATCCAATTATCGCATCTGGAAGCAATGGAAGCATGCCGCATCATGAGCCATCCAATATAAAAATAAAAAAGGGCTTTTGTGTTATCGATTTCGGGGTTAAATACAGAGGGTATTGCTCTGATATAACAAGAACAATTTATATCGGCAAGCCAACCAAAAAAGAAAAGGAAATGTACAATTTGCTATTAACAATCCAAAAAAATGCAATTAACCAAATAAAAAATAATAAAAAGTGCTCAGAACTCTATGATTTTGCAAACAAGAGTTTGGGAAAATATCAAAAAAATTTTCTCCATGGACTTGGGCATGGTGTGGGAGTTGAAATCCACGAGTTGCCCAATCTAACATTAAATTCCAAAGATATAATAAAAAACAACATGATTTTTACAATTGAGCCAGGCATATATTTCCCAAGAAGATTTGGTATAAGAATTGAGGATATTGTTTTATTCAAGAATAAACCTATTCCATTGACAAAAACATCAAAAGATTTATTAATCATCTAAAATTTTTATATGTCAAAATGAAATATAATGAAGATACTTTTAATTCTGCTGTTGAAGATTATAAAAATATAATTAAAAAAAAATTTTCTAAAGGGGAAAATTTTTTCATAGTTTTTGATATAAACAACAAAGAAGCGTTCTATTCTATGGCTCCTCTCTCAAGAGCTTTGCATGAGCTCGAAGCTGATATAAGTTGTATTGGAATAAATAATAAATCAGATGCCTTAGATGCCTTAAAAGATGTGTGGAAAATCTTTGAAGAATACAAAAATAGAGTTAAAAATGATAAAACAAATGCTTTAATAGGATTTATTAATGAAGTAGACAAAAAAGCAAACGGCGAATTTGAAAAAATTTTTGCAGGGCCAGATGTTTTTCTTGAAGCCAAGCAAGAAAGATTTGAAGGTTCTTTAGGGCTTCCATATCATACAGAATGGAAGAGTTAATTAAAACTTCAGAAGTTCTTTGGCGAGATGTTTATGCTCTAAAAAAAGGTGAAAGGGCAGGTATTGGCTTCACGCTGATACCTACTCAATATTTGATTGGACATCCTTTAGAAGACTATCTTGATTCTTATTCAATAATATGGGCTATGACTCAAGCTGCCAAGAAAGTAGCAGAGCCAATAATGAGCGCTTATACTTTTAGAAGCTCCATGCTTGAGAAAAGTGAAAGAATTTCTGAATTAAGAGCGAAGAGGTATTCAAGAAGTACAAAAAATTATCAGAATTATTAAAGCTTAACAGAATTAAGCCAATAGATTTGACATTCTCTGTAAACCCCAAGGGTTATCCTGGCAAGCATCTTTTTGGAGAAATAATGGGATATCCTTCATTAAACAAGAAAACAAGATGGCAGACTCCAGCTCAAATGGTTTACAAACTTGATTTTTATCCACAAACAAAATATGAAGAAAGAGATCCATTAGCAAGGGTTGCTTTTACAGAAACAATACCGATTGATATATTTATTGAAACAAACTTAGTTGATTGGAGTGATATAAGAGCAAGAAACCAGAAGATAAAGGATATTATGGACAAATGTGATGCCATTTATGTTGAAGGCAAATTAAAGGAAAAATATGCCACAAAACTCGAGGTTGGATTAGTAAAAAAAGATGGAACAAGGAGATGGGTTAGGCGCTCTGATACAGATGTAAGAGAAAAAATCAATAAAACTTATTTTGAAATGACTGGTATAAAGGCAGGATGCATGGGCAACATTCCAGGAGGAGAGGCATTTACAACGCCAGAATACATCAAAGGAATTTTTGTTGGGGATGTTGTTGTTCATGTTGACCAAAGCTACCCATTAGACGAAAAAAACGCATTAGTTGTTGAATGCTATGATGATAGCTATAAAATAATTGATGGTCCAAAAGATATCATAGAAAAAATAAATAAAAGAAAAAATGATGCGATGAAATTATTGCTTGAAGCTGAAAAAAACAAAAGTTTGCCTCAGGAAATCATTGATCTAAAGAAGAGAAATTTTGAAAGAGTTGGAGAATTTGCAATTAATACAAATCCAAAAGCAAGATTATGCGAGTATTTGATTGTCAATGAGAAAATAGCAAGGATGATGCATATCGCCCTTGGCTCTGGCTTTGAGCCGGACAGAAGCACAGAATACCACATGGATATAGTTTTTAACGCGCCGAGGCAAAAGCTTGATGTTTTTGGAGTTGATAAAGAAGGAGATAAGCATTGGATTTTAAAGGATGGGGAGTTTGCGGTATAAAAATAATTGTTTTATTCAAATCAAGATTTTAATTTAAAAATGTCAATTGACCAATCTTGTCAAATAATTCTCAAAGATTGCATGAATTTAAAGAGTTATGAAAGCTGTTTAATTATAACAGACAAAAAATTAAAATCAATTGGCGGAATTCTCTATAAAAACGCATTGAGAATCACGAATAAGTCAAAATTAATTCTAACTTCAATACCCAAAGCACATGGAGCAGAACCACCAAAACATGTTTCTGATGAAATGCTAAGACATAATGTTATTTTAATGCCGACAACAAAATCATTGAGCCATACAAGAGCAAGAAAAAATGCGAGCAAAAAAGGGGCAAGAATTGCAAGCATGCCTGGAATAACAGTTGATATGATGAAAAGGGCATTAGATATAAATTTCAATAAAATAAGAACCATTAACGAAAAACTCATTAAAAAATTAAAAAATAAAAATAAAATAAAAATTACGACTAAAAAAGGGACGAATGTGGAATTCTACACTAAAGGGAGAAAATGGATAAGCGATGATGGAATCTACATAAAAAATGGAGCTTTTGGAAACCTTCCTGCTGGAGAAATATTTATTGCTCCTTTGGAAGGCAAGGCAAATGGAACAATTATAGTTGATGCTAGTGTTGGCGGTTTAGGCAAAATTGATAAAGAAATAGAAATAAAAATCAAAAATGGTTTTATTGATTATATAAGTGATGGAAAAATTGCGAAACAATTTAAAAAACTATTAAAAAATAAACTTTACAAAAATGTTGCTGAGCTTGGAATTGGCACTAACTATAAGGCAAAAATAACTGGCAATGTTCTGGAAGATGAAAAAGTTGCCGGAACATGCCACATAGCTTTTGGCAACAACAAGCATTTTGGCGGCAAGATTGATGTTCCATTTCATGTTGATGTTGTTATTAAGAAGCCGACGATTTATTGTGATAGTGTCTTGATAATGGATGATGGAAATTTAATATAAAATCGTAATATTTATATAGAAATTGTCTTGGTAGTAATATAGTGATTAACATTTCTAAAGAAAAGCAACAGACTAGCTCTAAGCAGATACCAACTGGTGTTAAAGTTATTTCTATTCTTGGCTTTGTAGGGTCAGTCTTGATATTTATTTTTGGATTAATTCTATTGGTTGTTAGAAAAAAAATACCGGAAATATCTTTAATTATAGGTTTTTCTGATACATATATAGTCATTTATGTTATATTGTTATTAATTAGTGGTGTATTTGGATTTTTGGTAGCATTTAATTTATGGAAAGGTAAGAAATGGGCAAGAATAGCTACGATAGTATTATCTGCTGTTGGACTATTACGGGGACTTACATCAGTAGTAATGGGTAAATTTTCTACTCCATTTGATTTTACAGGCATATTAATTACTTTATTTATCAATGTACTAATTGGAGGTTATTTATCTTCGGATAAAAATGTAAAATCTTTCTTTTCTTAATTAGAATTATTTCAATAAAAAACAAACCTTTTTATATCTCATTCTTATTTTAAAATCAAAATGCCAGCAAAAGAATCAAAGCCAAAAAGCATAATTGACAGCATAATGTACAGTTATTCTACTTCCTCAAATCAATACGAGGAGGAAAACAGAATTCTTAGGGAAACAATCAGCAAACTTAAGGATGAGATTGAGAGGTTCAGGGCGTCTCCTTTGATGGTTTGCGAAGTCAGAGAAATATTTGGAAATACATCAATCATAAGGATTCCTAATGGCAACCAGTTTCTTGTCAATATATCAAATGAATGTGAGAAATTAAGGTCAGGCGACTTAGTTTTAGTCGAGCAGAAAAACCTCACTGTAATAAGAAAAGTGCCGATCACAAGGCGCTTTAATGTTGAAAAGTTTGTTATTGTTGAAAAGCCCACAATTCCGTGGGAAGAGATTGGCGGCTTAGATACCCAAATACAGGAGATAAAAGAAGTTGTTGAATTGCCTTTAATAAAACCTGAATTATTCAAGAAAATAGGAATTACTCCGCCAAAAGGAGTTCTGCTCTATGGAGAACCCGGAACAGGCAAGACATTGCTTGCAAAGGCAGTTGCAGCTTCCACAAACTCTACTTTTATTGAAGTTGTTGGCTCTGAGTTGGTGCAAAAATTTATCGGCGAAGGGGCAAAACTTGTGAAGGAAATCTTTGAATATGCAAGAAAGAAAGCGCCAGCTATCGTGTTTATTGACGAACTTGATGCATTAGCAGCAAAAAGGATTGAAGTAGGCACATCTGGAGAAAGAGAGGTCAACAGAACTTTTATGCAACTGCTTGCTGAGCTGGATGGATTTAAGTCGTTAGACAATGTTAAAATTATTGGTGCGACTAATAGGAAGGATATTCTTGACCCTGCTGTCATAAGGCCTGGAAGATTAGAAGCTCGGCTTGAGATATTAAAGATACACTCAAAAGACATGAGTTTTGACAAGAAGATTAACTTTGATGCGTTAACTAGAAGAATGGAGGGCTTTAGCGGCGCTGAAATAAAGGCAGTTTGCACAGAAGCTGGCTATTTTGCAATAAGGGCAGATAGAACATTTGTAACGAAAGAGGATTTCTTGAAAGCTATTGATAAGGTTAAGCAGGAAGAGAAAGCCGAAGGAGAGGATTATATGGGAATGTTTGGGTGAAAATTTTTATCTGATTTTAATCTAAATCTTCAATCTACTTCACAAATTCTTGTTTATTTATAATTGTTTAATTTTTCAATCCGCCCTTTCGGGACAAATTTTACAGCTCGGCAAATTTTTTGGTAGCTGAGCGAGCTCTCGCATTCCACTCATTAAAATTTGCCTCGCCTATTATTCAATAAAATAATCAGAAGCGGTTTACTTTCTTCGCTTGCAAATCCAAAAGTCGCTCTCGTTTTTTGAATTTTTATTTTATTATTGGATTGGTTCATTAATGCTATAAAAAATAAAGTGGCACACGCTCAGCAGTTACTACCGCATTTCATTGGCTTTCGCCTCAAAGGGTGTTCACGAAAATCATCGCGTGCACCAGGATAGCTAAAGAATATGAATTTTTAATGGTTTCTATCAAAATTAATTTACTTCAAAGTCAACACAAACTCTATAAAATCCGGGTGAGTATTGCCCGCATCTTACAATATTCAAAATTTCGCATTTCCTCTTTATTCTGTTGCACGCTTTTTTTGCCTTTTCTTCTGTTTTGTAAAATTCATTCTCATGCTCAAAATCATAAAAATGAACAATTCCTTTAGCTTTTGCATATTTTAAAGCTAAGTTCAAGAAATTTTCCCCTCCTTTTGGCAAAGGCATCAAAATTCTGTCAAATTTTTTATTTAATTTAGGCATTATTCTTTTAACGTCCCCTAAAAATAATCTAATTTTATTTTCTAATTTGTTTTTCTTAACATTTTCAAGTGCATATTTATGCGCAATGCGATTAATTTCAACGCCATATATTTCCTTGCATTTTGTGTTTTTCGCTATAACTAATGGAAATGGCGCGCATCCTGAGAACATGACCAAAATCGATTCGTTTGGTTTTATCAATTCAGCAATTCTTTTCCTTTCGCTTGCCATTCTCGGAGAGAAATAAACCTTTTCGACATCAAGTTTGATAAAAACATTGTTTTCTTTGCATATGCTTTCTTTTCTTTTTTCGCCTGCAATAACCTTTAACTTTGGAGTCCTGAACTTTCCAGAATATTTTTTTGTTTTTTTGAGGATTGTTTTGATGCGGTTATAATTTTCCAATAGGGTATTCCCAATTATTTTTTCTTTCTTTGCCAATTCTTTCGGAAATTCTGAAAATATTAGAATATCACCAACTACGTCAAATGATGAAGGAACTAGCTTTAGTTCTTTATTTGTTAATTTATTTTTTAGATAATATTTTAGGTT
>JACPMP010000003.1 GCA_016185915.1 Candidatus Woesearchaeota archaeon | reverse complement strand
TCTACATGAGATACTTGGACAGACAGAAATACTCGTCAACAAACCAGACCGTGCTAATTTCTTATTGAATAAATTTCGAGCCCGTAATGCCACCATGTCTATTGACTGGTGGATAGGGCTCGACTAGAATTATTTTACGAAGGAGTGATAGCAGAATTATTAAGAGATTATCTTAAAGGATTAAGAAAATATTTTGTAGAAAGAATTAAGGAAAAACAACAGGAATATGGGAAAAATCAAGTTCAATTAGAACTTTCTGTTGATGCAATCAAATCAAATCCCGTTATTGGAAGCACGAATGTTAGTTTCACATCGAGGTCTCATTCTTATCTAGACCCTAATGAAGGGATTATTAATGCGTGTTGGGGATTGGCTAGCAAGCTTGTAAAAAATCCCGATGAAGTTTGCATAGTAGGGTTTTCTGGAGATAGTATTGGTATGCCAATTGGCACAGGAAATAACTGGGCTTTAGATAGATTTTATTATAGACAAAGGCAAGCCGACATTTATGATATAAAAAAGAAAAGTGTCACACAAGTAGACACATCTTTATTAGGCGAACAAGTTTCTCCTCTTTTTGCGGATTGCCCATCCGGATTGGAAGACCACGCTGAAAATATTGCTGAATTGACGTGTCATTTTTCCAGAAAACATAGTGTGCCTATTGAATTGGAAGGGGCATGGATTTGGAACGATGATGAAATTTTTTATGTCTTTCAAAGAACAAAATCTTATTTGCTTGAAGATGTAATTAAAAAATTAAGCCCTGTTGAAAATTCTAGACTTGTGTTAAGTTATCCATATTCCGCGTTAGGTTCAATCAATTTTAAGGGAAATGTGGTCTTTTACGATCCAGAAAAAATTGACAAAGAAAGATTGGAACTTGTCATTGCGACTTCAAGATATTATGGAAGCAAAGTTCTATTAGTTGCAACCGAATTCCCTGATGAACTTCTTAAAAAAATAAAAGTCGATTATGTAAGAATGAGTTCTGAAGAAGAAGTTAATAATGAATTAGGTATTCCAGCAATAATTAAACGTACTTCAGCTCATGCTTTGGGTTATTTAACTTCTCAGCTCCACAAAAGAAGGTTAAAAGGTGAAAACGCATGTTGTTTATTGCAATCATTTAGTCTTGATGAGTTGGCAACAAAAGATTTTGGAAGGTATAACTCCAGAAGACGCGATTTTAAAGGGACTGTTGAGTTTAAAGATGTTTCAGTTGAAGCAACAAAAGGAGCATTTCAAATGTATTTTATTTAATTTATAAAAAAGATTTAAATACGCCGCCAATTCTTCTTATTTACGCCAAGGTGGCAGAATCTGGTAGTTGGTGAGGCTGCCCGCAAGGGCTTCTCGGTTCAAATCCGGGCCTTGGCGTTCAAAATTTTATTTAATATTCATTATCAAAATTCAATCCGTAATTTGCCCGACTTGTGAGCGAGTTCGCTTCGCTCACTCGCATGCGGGACAAATTACAAATTTTAGACTCGGCGAAAATTTTCGGTAGCTGAGCGAGCGAGACCTCGTTGAGCGAGCTCTCACATTCCACACATTAAATTTTCGCCTCGAGATTTATTCAATATTTAATTTATAAATAGTTTAATCAAATTAAAAATGTCTCAAACAATCTCCTTATGTATGATAATTAAAAACGAAGAAAAATTTCTAGAGCAATGCCTAAGCCATGCCAAAGAGATTGTTAATGAAATAATAATTGTGGACACAGGCAGCATAGACAAGACAAAAGAAATTGCAAAAAAATTCAATGCTAAAATCTTTGACTTCAAATGGATTGATGATTTTAGCGCTGCAAGAAATGAAAGCTTGAGGCATGCAACAAAAGACTGGATACTTGTGCTTGACGCTGACGAGGTAATTGCGAAAGAGGATTTAAGTAAAATAAAAGAAGCAATTGAAAACCCAGAAGACTTTGTTGGCTTTTCATTGGAACTAAGATCTTATATAAAAAATTTTTTTGAAGGTGCTGCAAAAAATTATTCTAATTTTGAATTAATTAAAAATTATCCATTTTATATCTCTAATTTCCTAGTAAGATTATTTAAAAATAATTTAGGGCTTCACTTCAAACATAGAGTGCATGAATTAGTAATAGATTCAATAGTTGAAAAGAATCTAAAGTATAAGAAGATTGATATTGTAGTGCACCATTTTGGCTCTGTAAAAAATGAAAATCTGATAAATGAAAAAACAGAGCAATACTCAAAAATTATTCTAAAACAATTAGGGGAAGAGCCAGAAAATGCACGCTATAACTATCAAACAGCAAGAATGTATTTTGGGAGGAATGATTTTGGCAATGCGCTAAAATATTTTGAAAAAACAGCCAAAATAAATCCAAATTATAAATTAATATTTTCAGAAATAGCGAAAATATATCTGCAGATGAAAGATAAGAATAGGGCAATAGAGTATTTTAAAAAAAGTGTTAAATACAATCCAGACAATCCTTCACCAGCAAATAATCTTGCTGTTGTTTATATGTCGATAGGTAAATTTGAGCAGGCGAAGAAAATTTTGGAAGAGCAGTTGAAGAAAAATCCTAATAATAAAGCGTTGAAGTATAATTATGACGAGTGTTTGAAGAATTTAGAAAAGTAATTGTAAATCATTATTCTAAATCCTTATCTCCACTTAATCGAGCATCCAATTGCAGGCGTCAATTCTATTGCAGCTTTTTGATTGTGTATCAGAGAATTAATCGCATTCCTTAAATCATAAGTCTTGACTGCCTTCTCGTCTTTGTAGTTGTCGTCAATTCTTCCGTGGTATCTTAGCTTTCTGTCAGCATCGAGAACAAAGCATTCAGGAGTGCATTGTGCACCGTAAGCTGAAGCCACAGTTTGATCTTCGTCTCTTAAATATGGAAAATTAAGTTTTCTTTGTTTATTGAGTTCTATCATTTTTTCGAAGCTGTCGTCTGGATAATTAACCTCGTCATTTGAGTTAATTCCAACAACCTGCACGCTCTTGACTCCAAAATCGCTTTGAATTGCTTTCATTCTTTCAATATAAGCCTGGACATAAGGGCAATGATTGCACATAAACACCACAACAAGTATTTTTTTGCCTTTGAAACCGCTCAAAGAATATGCCTTCCCATCAACACCAGGCAGACTAAAGTCCGGAGCTTTATCTCCGATTTTTAATTTTAGATTTTGAATATTCATTTCCATAAAAAACACCACATTTTAAAAAAATTAACTTTTGAGATTAAATTTTTTTCTAATTATTAAAAGGTTTTGGTTTAAAATAGTGCCGCTGGCGGAACTTGAATCCACGACCTTTACATGTAGTAAGTTTGTCCTTAACTACTCTACGTAACCCAGTTAGATTTGAGTATATCATCCCTTTCGGTCATAGCTCAAAAATATGAGCATCGCTAAGCTTTAAGCTTGTAGCGCTCTAACCAGGCTGAGCTACAGCGGCCTTTGGCAAAAGAATAAGATATTGTTTTAAAAAGATTGCTAAATAAACTTCTTAATCTTCTCAGCATGCTCCTTTATTTCATCGCCTTCATATTTAAGATGGCTCCACTTAATCCTCAATCTATCTTTTTGAAACCTTGGTATGATATGGATGTGTGCATGATTTACTAATTGCCCAGCTTCTTTGCCATTGTTCATTACTAGGTTGAAACTTCCATTTCCAAAACTCAAAGACAAAGCCCTTGCAACTTTTTTTGCTGCTTTCATAGCTTCAATTAAATCATTTTCGTCCATTTCTATCAGTGTCTGTGCATGATTCTTTGGAACAACAAGGCAATGCCCTTTATTGGCTGGCATTATATCAAGAAAACTTACAACATAAGCATCTTCATAAACCTTGGCTGCTGGTATCTTTCCATCAACAATCTTGCAAAATATACATTCTTCCATTTTTAACTTCTTTTTACTTCTACAAATTCCAATCTATCCTTTTCAACATCGAGTAATGCAATAGCGTAAGTACACTAAATAAAGCTCCAGGATTTACAACTCTTGTCTTTCTTATTTTTTCGTCTTTTTTTATGCGTGTATGCCCTGTCAAAACATAGTCATATTTATTGCTTTTGATTGATATTTCAATTTATTTTATAAGAATTTCGCTTTAATCAGCACTTACGCATGTAGCATAAAATAGCCACATTTTTATATGAGCTCTATTGAATTAAATTATATTATGAAGAAGTGCATGATTTTACTGCTGTTTGTCATTTTACTAATTGGATGTATCTCAAGAATTCCTAATTTTGAATCAAACAAGGAAGTGCATGTTGAAAGCAATAATTATTCAAAAGAAGACAGTGATTCTAAATCCCCTGCTGATTCTTCAACCCCAAATCTAGGTAGCCTCTGCACTGGGCGCATGGAGTGCGATGAGTTTTGCATGAATAACAAGGGGCGATGCAGGGAATATTGCTTAAATAATCCGGAAAATGGGCTTTGTCAAAGAGCATTTACATTTGGAGTAGGAGCAGTTTGTTCAGATGGTGCAGTCATGTTTAACTACCCTCCTGTAAATTTAGAAAAAATAACCCATATTGAGCCAATGGGCAGCCTGCATGGAGAGCATGTTGCTCCAATTGACCACCAGTATTATCAGAATTTTAGTAATAAAGAGCCGACAATTGAAGTTTACGCCCCTGCTGATGGAATTATTAGGGAAATTCAGCATATGGGCTCATTTAGGGGTGATTCAAATAATCCGCCTTTTGATGATTATCGCTTAGTTATAGAACATACTTGTTCAATCTCAACTATTTTTATCCATATTGACAGGCTCTCAGATAAAATTATGGAAGTTGCTCCAGAGTTTGGAAAGTATAAAAGTGTAAACATTCCTGTTAAAGCAGGAGAAATCATTGGATGGTACGATAACAATGTCGATTTTAATTTTGTTGATAAGGCAATTACTATCAAATTAATTGAGCCTGAAAGTTACAAAGATTCTAATCCATTTAGGCTTTACGTTCAAGACCCATTTAACTATTTTAATGAGCCTATTAAAAGCCAGCTTATTGCTAAGAGCCTAAGGACTGCTAAACCAGAAGGCGGCTTTATTGATTATGATATTGACGGCAAGCTTATTGGAACATGGTTTAGGGAAAATACCAATGGCTGGGCAGGCTTAAATCAGGAAAGATATTGGGCAGACCACTTGGCAGTTGTTTACGATAGTATAGACCCAGAACATATTATATTTTCTGTTGGAACTTTCAAAGGCAGGGCTCAGCAGTTTGGTGTCAAGGGCAATGCCCCAAAACCCGATGAAATAAGTGTTGACACTGGCTTAATAAAATATGAGTTAGTTAATTACAGGCATTATGATGGAGATAAAGAATGGGATTTCAAGAGTTTAGTCAAAAATCTAAAAGTAAAAAATAGCGAGCAAGTTTTAGGAGTTGCATTGTTGCAAATGATTGAGAACAGAAAAATAAAAGTGGAGGTATTCCCAGACAAAACTGCTAATGGAGTATCAGAATTTACAGATAATGCAAAAATTTATGTAAGATAGTCCTTATTCCAATTCAAAATATTTGATATTATTTAAATCATAAACATCAACAATTACGCAATTTAATTTATCTTCAGGATAACTGCTTCCCACGTTAATGCAGGTGGTGTTTCCAATTTTATCTTGCCAATAGCCGCTCATTTTAGGGCTTTCGTGGATATGCCCATGCAATGTCAATAATGGCTGTTCTTTTTCTATAAATTCTCTCACAGCTTTGCTTCCAACATGAACTCCAGCGGTTATTATATCAAGTTTTGTGTTCAATGGCGGAGCATGAATAACATAAATCGTCTTTTTTGGATTAGATAGCTTTTTTAATTCTTCCAAATCTTCTTCTATTGTTCCATTTTCTTTTTCAATACTTCTTACTTCCTCTAAAAATAATTGTTGTGAAGCTTTATCTCCCTCAAAATCCAGTTTTTCCCAATCCTTTAGTCTAAATGGTGTTGGATTTACAAAACTATAACCAGCAATATCCAAATTTTTATTTAATTTTATTGATTTATTGTGGATTGATTTGAGAATTTTATTTTTTTCTGCATTTTCCAAAATGTCAAGATTTATTCTGAAATCATCATTGCCCATTGTTGCATAAATTTCCTTATTTTCATTTTTCTTTTTGAAATTTTTAAATAATGGCAGCATGAATTTTTCAAGAAAAATCTTTTGATTCTTGATTTTTTCTTGTATTGTACTTCCATTTCGAGGGCATAAATCCCCCCCAATTACGATAGCATCAATATTTGTATCTTCTGCTTTTTTAAGCAATCTTTTATAGAATTCTTTATTGCCATGTAAGTCTGCTGTATAAAGGAGTTTGAGGGCCATTTTCTAATTAATTAGACCAGTTTTTTATTTATTGTAATAAAAATGGACCGGCCGGGATTTGAATTTCCGAATTGCAAGCAAAACTCACAATTTCCCGGAGCCTCACCCTTTTCGGTATATAATAGCCAAGGGCGCATTAGTCTGGAGCAATGCTTTACCAGATTTAACTACCGGCCCATTGATTTGGATGAAAAAGATGATGGTTTAAAAGATTTTCTTAAAAACAGATTGGAATTGCAATAAATCAATAAAAATTTAAAAAACTAGAACGACTTCTGGAAGTAAGCTTAATAGAAGTAATCCGTTGCGATTGTTTTTAATGAATAGATAGGCGAGCCCGAACGTGTGGCAGACAGTGAGGGCGAGCACTAATTATTGTGCCGAAGGCACGGATTGAAGAGTTTAAAAATTAATCTTATTAAAATCTTATTTTGCAGCCAGCTTAACATCCCCTTCATGCACTGTCTTTCTTCCAGCGTGCTTTGCTATCAGTGCTGCTTTTGAGGAAATCTTAACTGCAATGTCAGTTAGAACATCGGTAAAAGCATCAACAGCATCTTGAGAGACCCTTTTAGCGCCTGCTTTAATCAAAATTCTTGCAACAGATGCCTTTGGTATTGTAGAAATTTTTCTTCCCATAACTTCCCCATTTTTTGGCTTGCCATCGTTCCGAGGAACTTTATGTTCCTCATTGCATAGTTTTGGTCAAGCTTTTTCTAAAAGGTTGGGAGAAAACCAAAAAGAACCCCTTTAGTCTTTGTGCAATCACTTTTCATAGAATAAGTTATTTAAATAACTTTCGATTTTACCTTTAATATGGATGGAAACCTCAAAATTACAATAACAAAGTATGCTCTGCAAAATGCTCTAAAATACAAAGGCAAAGCTAATGTTGGAGCTGTTATTGGCAAAGTTCTTGCTGAAAACCCAGAGTTAAAGGAAAAGGCACAAGAGATAAGCAAAGAAGCAATAAATGTAATCAAGGAAATCAATAAACTATCATTGGATAAGCAGGAGAAAAAGCTGCAGGAAGTAGCACCTGAACTTCTTGAAAAAAAAGAAGACACTAAAGAAAAAGACATATTTGAGTTTCTTGGCATAAGAGAAGGGCAGAAGGTAGTGACAGCATTTCCTCCAGAGCCAAGCAAATACCCTCATATAGGGCATGCTAAAGCAATTATTGTCAATTACGAGCTTGCAAAACGCTATAACGGAACATTCTACTTAAGATTTGAAGACACAAACCCAGAGCTTGCAGAAGAGGAATTCTATAAGATACATATGGAAAATTATGGATGGCTTGGAATAAAGCCCGACAAGGTTGATTACGCATCAGACTTTATGGAAGAATTCTACAAATATGCCGAGAGAATAATCAAAGAAAATCATGCTTATGTTTGCTCTTGCAGTCAAGAAACAATAAAACAGAATAGAAAAGACGGTATAGAATGCCATTGCAGATTTAGTCATCCTGATAAAAACTTAGAAAAATGGCAGGAAATGTTCAAAGCAAAGCCCGGAAAGTATGTGCTACGGCTTAAAGGACACATGCAAAGCCCAAATACAACACTAAGGGACCCCGTTATATTTAGAATTTTAGACGAAATGCATCCAAGGAAAAAGAAGAAATACAGGGTATGGCCAAATTATGATTTTGAAAGCGCTGTAATGGATGGAATTGAAGGTATAACTCACAGACTAAGGAGCAAGGAGTTTGAACTGAGAAATGAACTGCAAAGGTTAATACAAACACTTGCTGGCTTTAGGGAAACGAAGATTTACGAGTTTGCTCGTTTTAATCTTGAAGGAGTTGAGAGTTCTGGCAGAGTTATAAGGGAAAAAGTCCAGAAAAAAGAGCTTATCGGATGGGATGATCCTTCATTGACAACCTTAGTTGCATTAAGAAGAAGGGGATTTTTGCCAGAAGCTATAAAGGATTTTGTGCTTTCAACTGGCTTGACAAAAACTGAAGCAGTTCTTACATGGGACGATTTAATTGTCC
>JACPMP010000056.1 GCA_016185915.1 Candidatus Woesearchaeota archaeon | reverse complement strand
TCCTTTACCTTTTCAGCAGTCAGTTTAAATTTATCATCTGTTTCACAAAATATTGGTCTTGCTTCTGCAAGCTTAATCATTTCTTCATAACTCACCCAATAAGGAGTTGGTAAGATAGCTTCATCTCCCCTCTCAAGAATTGCCATGACAATATTGTACAATGAATGCTTTCCGCCGCAACTTACAAGAATTTCAGAAACATCATAGTTAATTTTATTGTATCTCTTAAATTTATCTACGATGGCTTTCTTGAGCTCTGGAATTCCTCCAATTGGAGTATATCTTGTAAAATTATTATTTACGGCTCTTATAGCTGCCTGCTTTATATTTTCGGGAGTGTTGAAATCAGGCTCGCCTGCTCCGAAAATAACAACATCTTTTCCTTCTTTTTTTAATTGCTTTGCTTTTGCATCAATGGAAAGCGTAGCACTTGCTGCGATATTTCTTACTCTTTCAGCTAACATAACCATCAAGCTTATTGATTAAGACACTGATATTAAAACCTTTTGTAGTATCAAAAACAATCACTTTATGATTTCTTTCAATTGCTTCATTATAACAGATATCAAATATTTCTGCTTGTAAGTTTTCCTTTATTTTATTTTGATGAAATTTTTTCTTTTTTAATCGTCTATTGAGTTCTTGGATATTGCATTTTGCCACAATACAGAAATCAACATATTTTCTTGGGAGATAATGGGATAAGTGAGAATCAATTATTATCCCTTCAATTTTTTTTATTTTTTTATTGGATTTTTTATTTAATGGATATTTTTTTAATGATTTTAATAAATTTAATGTTTTAGTGCTTCTTGCTTTTGACAATAAAGGCATTTCCATTAATTTATCTTTACCATTCCTTTTTTCAAAAAAAGCAGGATTATTACTTCTTATTTTCTGAATCTCTTTTATTAATACTTTGTTTAATTTTTTAACATCAATTATTCTTGTTTTTCTTTTTCTGTCATAACCTTCTGACAAGTTATATTTAGAAATCACTTTATTGACATCAATATAATAAAAATTCAATTTTTTGGCTAATTTTTTTGATAAGGTCGTTTTGCCAGTTCCGGGAACCCCTGTTACACATATAAGTTTCATACTTATAGTTATTTATGATTATATTTAAATACTCTTTCAAATATACCAATAGAATGCAAGAGGAGTTTAGCTTATCAACAACAAAAAGACAAGAATTGATTGCTATAACCGACAAAGTTAACTCAATAATAAAAAAATCAAAAATAAAGCAAGGCATTTGCAACGTATTTACAGCCCATGCAACAGCAGCAATTATTATAAATGAGAATTATGACCCAAATATTTGCTTGGATTTGATTGATGCCTTAAACAAATTAATTCCAGCAGGAATCTGGAGACATGATAGGATTGATGGAAACGCAGATGCTCATATAAAATCGGCAATATTGGGGGCTAGTGAGACTATACCTATAAAAAATGGTGAGCTTGAATTAGGAAGGTGGCAAAGTATAATGATGGTAGAATTAGATGGACCAAGAAATGATAGAAGGATTATTGTGACTGTATTGGGTGATAAAGATTAATTGTGATTTATGCGGCAAAGTTGGCAATTCATTAAACAGGGCTTTGATTGAAGGGGTTGAGTTAAATGTTTGTTCTGGCTGCAGCAAATTTGGAAAAGTTTTAGCTCCAATAAAAAGGAATGTTGGGAAAGAACCTACAAAAGAATTTCCACCAAAAGAGGAAAAAGTTGAGTTATTGGTGGAGGATTATGCTGAAGTAATAAAGAAAAGACGTGAGTCAATGGGGTTAACACAAAAAGAATTTGCGAATAAAATAAATGAGAAAGAAATAACAATTCATAAGATAGAGACAGGAACTTTAACGCCTCCATTGTCATTGGCTAGAAAGCTAGAAAAAATTTTGGGTATAAAACTTATTGAGGAGTATCTTGAAAAACAAGAATCCTTTAAAAGAGCTAAAACAGAAGGCTTTACCTTAGGGGATTTTATTAAAATAAAGAAGTGACCCTCTAATCACGCCTAAATATATATTGTTCGCACTCATTATTCTTAATGGCAAATTCTGTTTTCATTTTATTCTTTAGCGAATTTATGATTTTGGGCCAGCTGTTTCTGCAGTTAATGTCGTCTAGGTTGCATACTAAATCACATGTATCCACGAAAACAAAATCAGATTTATCTGTTATGAGCATCTCTTTGTTTGTTTCATTAGGTGTTGGATAATACATAAGATTTGCGCTTTTATCGTTTGAATACAAAGGTATCAATGGATTTGATATCCATATATCTCCTTTTATATAGTTTTTTACGAAATGTTCTTGAATTTCTTTATAGGCATTTATTTTTCCAGATTCTATATCATAATAAGTCTCAATCCTAATGAAAGAAAAAACTAAGGACGTAAAGACAATAATTAGAAACACATATTTCAAACTTTGCAATTCAGATTTATAAAAAAAATATACAAGAGCATAAGCAACCAATATGTACATATACGGCATTGATATAATGAGAAATCTCATCTCTTTTTGCTGTATATAATTAAAGAATACGAAAAATAGCAAAAAGATAACACCAACTGTCATCTTATTTTTATCTTTATTCGTAAATAAAAAAATTAAAATCAATCCTACAAAACTTAGTATATATAAAAAACTCTCACCAAATAATTCGATAAAATAATAGCTTAATGAATGGTAATTAAACCATCCACTGTTATTAGTCAAGTATATCTGTTGTAGAAAAGGGTATAGGAAACTACCGTAAACAAAGTTATTTAAGATAAAATAAGGTAAGACTATCATTAAGAATCCTGCTGAAATCTTTGTTAAATTCTTGGATTGTTTTCTGTCAAAATAAAACATATACGCCAAGATTACCGATACAAAAACAAAAAGCTGTAAGAATCTTGTCATAAAGGATATGCCAAATGACAAACCTGAAATAAAATGCTTTTTCTCTATAAGATAATAAATACCAAATAGAGAAAAAAATGTAGATACAATTTCGGTCAGCATTAGCCCATTAAATAAGAAGAATGTAGGAGATATTGCGAGAAGCAGAGAGGACAGAATTCCAACCTTATTATCAAATAGTTTCCTACCTATCAAAAACGTGACAAAGATGCATAAACTTCCAAAAATCACTTCAACTAACCTACCAAATAGAACAGGATCAAAGTTTAATTTCCATAAAAACCCAAGAATAAGCGGCCACACAAGTGGTCTGGAAGCCTCCCAGAACCCGGCATTTCCTAATGAATAGATATATTTGCCCATGCCAATATAAACAGCAGAATCCCACCATATAATTTTATAATTTGAAATCATCAATAATTTGGTGATTAAAAACAAGAAAACAATGATGTAGATGATTTTGTTTTTATTTAGGTGCTTAAGAACAACATCCATTTTATTTAAGTGATTTAGATACAATCTTCATTTTTTTCCTTATAATAACTACACACTTCTTTTAATATAGTATCCTTGTCCTGAAATCCATTTTTCGGTTTTTCTTCTATTACAAGAGTGGGGTAATTTGTTGCATTGTAAGTCTTCTTTAGCAATGATATCATTGGCTCTGACTCGAATTTCGAGTCAAATGAGAATATCAAAAGTTTATCCTTAAACTTTTTCTTTAGATAGGTTAAAACGAATGCCTGCTTATCGCAATCATTGCATTCCTTTTCGTCAGAGAAGAAATATAGGATATTAACAATATCCGTGTTGCATAATTTTTTTGTTGTTTTGGCAAGCATCCAATACCTTATTTGAGCAAGTACATACTCCCTCTTTAGCACATCAAGTTCATTTTTATTTAATTTTGCATCTAAGTCAAAATTTTCAAGCCGTATTCTTGTTGACTCAAGATTATTTATGTTTTGCTCAAAAGTTTTTTGAACCGCCAAGCAGTTTTTTTCCTGGCTTAATTGGTCTATAAAAGCGTATTGAAGTTGCAGACTGCTGAAATCGAGATTTTGTCGCCTGCTTACTGACTCAATGTAGTTAACTCTTTTACCTTCTATAGCTAACCCCAAGAATAGACCTAGAAAGAATATGCCTAAAGTTATAGCTCCTGCAATAATGTACTTATCTCTGCTTAAGTTTCTCATATTACCACTTCTGCTTTTTTGTAAACACAAAATCCAATAATATGCCTACCCATATAAAACCGATTACTAAGAAATAGAAAAATAAATAAGAAACTAAAGATAATGTTCCATATTTATTAAGATTTTCTTTTGTTTCTGCATGTGACTTTCTTAGTATTAACATAGAAATTGTGAGCATAACAATTGCCACTAATATTACTGTATAATTAAGGTCTAATAAGTTAAAATCAAATTTAAATGTCTTTATTAAGGTATAGAAATCGAAATCAATAAATATTGAATTATAGAGGGCTTTAACATAAGGTTTTACTCCATAATAAATTAAAGAAGATACAAGTATGATTGCGATTATTCCTGAGACAATTATTGTGGGCATCTGTATAATCCCAAAATCGCCATATTTTTTATTAAAAATCATGTGCTTATACTTGAGTGCATTAATTATGGAGCCCTTGTACCATCTGTTTCTCTGCTTGTAGAGTTCCTTGAATGTTTTAGGGGCTATTGTAAAGACTTCCGCATCCAGTAACTGCACTATTCTATAGTTTTTGCTTTGGATCCTTAATGTTATTTCCAAGTCCTCTGTGATATTATCTTCATCGAATCCCCCAATTTTCCTAATAATATCTGTTCTATAAACGCTAAAGGGGCCTGGAGCAACATGCACGCAATTAAGCCTGCTCATAAGCTTTTTATAGAACATATTCACTATATATTCTAGCCATTGCATTCTTTGCCACAAATTTTTTGGTCTATCAACCTTGAGCAACGGCAATACCACAGCGATATTATCTTCAGTAAAATGAGGCAATATCTTTTGCAAAGCGTCACTTGTTACAATTGAATCAGCATCCAAGCAAATAAAGAATTCGCCTTTTGATATGGCTAAACCATCATTAAGCGCAGCCCCCTTACCTTCATTTTTCTTGTTTATAAGCTTTATATTAAAGCCCTTGTTTTTGGCTATAAATTCTTCAACCAAATTTTTTGTATTATCGTGGCTTCCATCGTTCACAACTATTACATCAAGCTTATTTTTTGGATAAGCAAGCTTAATTAATGAAGTCAAAGTTGTGATTATGTTTTTTTCTTCATTATGTGCCGGTATGACTATACTAACAAGAGGGCAGTTCTTCAATCTCTTTGTTTTAGTTTTAGTTTCTTTGTCCATCAATACCAAAAACCAGAATATGGCAAAATATAAAGAAACTAAATAGGCAGTCCATAAAATTACTTTTACAAAAATTGGCTGTGGCATATAACTAAAGATAGTCCATGCTTATTTAAAATTTTTGCTGAAAACAACAAATTTTATAAAAATACCTAGAATGCTTTATTATGAGATAAATGGAGGAATTAGATAACAAAATAACCACAGGCAGCAAGATACTTGATGTTATGCTCAATGGCGGCTACGAGAAGGACATTATAACTACAATATACGGTCCTGCTGGCTCCGGCAAAACAGTACTTTGTTTGCTTTGCTCTATAAATGTAGCAAGAACTGGAAAAAAAATTGTTTATGTTGACTGTGAAGGTGGGTTTTCCCTTGAAAGATTAAAGCAAATATGCTTATCTATAAGCCAAGACTATAAAAGAGTTCTTGATAATATCATCTTTCTAAAGCCTACAAGCTTTGCTGAGCAAAAAAAGTCATTTGAAAAGCTAAAGGATATTGTTAATGACAAAATTGGACTTATAGTTGTTGATACTATAGCAATGCTCTATCGGTTGGAACTTAGCAAAAATGAAGATATACGTGAAGTCAATATCGAGTTAGGAAAGCAAATAGCATACCTTACGGAAATCGCAAGAAAGAAAAATATTCCTGTGCTTATAAGCAACCAAGTTTACACAGATTTTGATGAAAAGGACAAAGTTAATATTGTGGGAGGGGATATTTTGAAGTATGGAAGTAAGTGTCTTATAGAACTTCAGATAACTCCAAATGGCAACAGAAGGTGGATTTTGAAGAAGCACAGATCATTAGGAGCTGAAAGAGAAATTTTATTCAAGATTGTTGAAGGAGGAATTATAGGGACTAAAGAAAGCAAAGGGTTTAAGTTGTTTTAGAAAATGAAAAAATACACAAAAAAAGACATAATTATAGGTTATTTATTAGCACCAATTTTTTTAGTTTTATTGGTGATTGTTGCCAAATATATTGAAAAGAGTTTATTTCAGATAGATAACGAGCCGTTCATTCATATTTTTATTCCATTGGGTATAACTTTCTTTTTAATGGGCATATTTTCTTTGATACTCGGGATTAACACATTTTTGTGGTTTGACTTGCTTTTCGACTTTTTTGGACCTTCATACAATGACCCAGGTCATCCAAATGTAGATACAGGTTATCCTGTAACACGTAGAGATTTAAGAATAAACAGATTTTTATCCATAACCTTCATAATGTTGGGATTGACTACAATAATTATTTCCAGTATTATTCTTTTTAAATTTAAGACATTTTTATTCTAGAAAACATATTTTCAACTATATACTCCCCATAACCTTTTTAAACACTTATTCATAAGCTGGGGTATATGGGGGGTAACAAGCTTAAAGAATTTCTTGATGAGCAGAGAGAAATACAAAATGATAAATCTGCTACTGAACTGCAACGTAAAAAAGGCAAGTTAACAGCTAGAGAGCGTCTGAAGTACTTGCTAGATGCCGATTCTTTTGTTGAGCTAGATGCCTTTGCTGAGTTACAAACCAAAGAGCTTGAAGCCAAGAAAAAAGCTGGTGATGGGATTATCACAGGCTATGGCACTATAAACAAAAGAGCTGTTTATGTATATGCTCAAGACTTTTCTTTTATGGGTGGCTCTATGGGTGAGATGCATAACAAGAAAATAGCCAATGTAATGGAGCTTGCATTGAAGACAGGCTGTCCTTGCATAGGATTACTTGATTCCGGTGGTGCAAGAATTCAAGAAGGAGTATCTGCTTTAGATGCTGGCGGAAGGATATTTCAGCTTAATACATTATCATCCGGTATAGTGCCACAAATATCTGCAATCTTAGGTCCTTGTGCGGGTATTGCTGTTTATTCTCCTGCTTTAACTGACTTTATTTTTATGGTTAAGAAAACAAGCTATATGTTTATTACAGGTCCTGATGTAATCAAAACAGTAACAGGCGAGGTGATTGATTTTGAGGGATTGGGCGGTGCATCAGCTCACAGCGAAAAAAGCGGGATAGCCAATTTTGTTGCAGATAATGAAAAAGAATGTTTTGACATGATTAAGGCTTTATTAAGTTATCTCCCGCAGAATAACCTTGAAAATCCACCATATCATGCTGATGACAGTCCAACAAGAGACACAAAGAAGCTTGAAACTATTGTCCCAGAAGATCCAAAAAAAACATACGACATCAAAGAGGTTATTTCAGAAGTTTTTGACAAGAGGTCCTTTTTTGAAGTACAAACTGAATACGCAACCAATATAGTTATTGGATTTGCTAGACTGAATGGGAATGTTGTTGGAATTGTTGCTAATCAGCCAAAGGTTTTGGCAGGATGTCTAGATATTAATTCCTCTGATAAGATTGCTAGGTTTGTCAGATTTTGTGATTGCTTTAATATCCCACTAATTAATCTTGTAGATGTAACTGGGTACCTGCCAGGCACAGAGCAGGAGCATAACGGAATTATAAGACACGGTGCAAAGATCCTTTATGCTTATTCTGAGGCGGTTGTGCCTAAAATCTCTCTTGTGTTAAGAAAGGCCTACGGCGGGGCTTATATCGCATTAGTTTCAAAAGAGATGGGTTTTGACAAGGTTATAGCATGGCCAAGTGCTGAAATAGCAGTTATGGGAGCTGAGCAGGCAGTCAGTATTATAAATAAAGATGAGTTAAGCAAGAATCCTAAAACAAAGGCTGAACTTGTTGAGCAATATACAAAAAAATACCTTAATCCTTATGTTGCTGCTAAGCTTGGAAAAATCGATATGATAATTGAACCTAAAGAAACAAGAATTGCTTTAATTAAATGCCTTGAAATGCTTATCTCCAAAAGAGAGAAAAGGCATGCTAAAAAGCACGGCAACATGCCATTATAAGAATGGAAGAGCTTGTTGTTAAGGTTGATGGAAAGGAATACAAGGTTTTTGTAGAGGAAACAGAAGAAGGCAAAATACTAGTTCATTGCGGCGGAGATGTTTATGAAGTTGAAACAAAAAAAGATGCAGAGCCATCAGCTATTGAAAGGCTGCATAGAAAAGAAAAAAGTGAAGAAGGCAGGCTGGAAATAACAGCTCCTTTACCTGGTATAGTCTATGATGTAAAAGCAAAGGAAGGCGCTAACGTTAAGCAAGGGCAAAGTTTATTTACTTTGATGGCAATGAAGATGGAAAATGATATTACAGCGCCAAGAGATGGCATCTTGAAAGAAATCAAAGTTAAGAAAGATGATAATGTTAATAGAGGTGATGTGCTGGCGATATTAGAATGAAAATCTTTAATTTTTTATCGAAAAATTTATATATTTCTTTGTTAAGAATTGATTATGCTGGTTAAATTATCTTTAAAACAATATTTTTGGATTTTGCTGTTACCTTCAATTGCTTTTTTAGGTTGGATTATCTTTAACTTTTCCAAGTATAATGATATAACCTACTTTTTATCGCTTCCATTTTATATACTACACTCAGTCACATATTTTCCATTTGCATTTCTTCTATGCAGGGTACTACCTAAGAATCCTTTTATTGAAAAATGGGTTATATTATGCACTGACTTTACTTCATCTGGAACAATACTTTTATATTTAGTCCTTTTCTTAGACTATACAATTATTTTTTATATCATCAGCAAGATTGCTAAAAACAAAAAATGATTGATGTATTTTTATATTTAAAATGGAAAAAAATAAGCTAAAAGGAATGGTTTTTGCATCTCTGTTTGCTGCGCTTACAGCAGCAGTAGCGTGGTTTAAAATTCCATTGCCATTCACCCCAGTTCCGATAACTTTGCAGACATTAGTTGTTCTATTAAGCGGTGCTATGCTTGGAGCTTACTACGGAGCTTTGGCAATGATTTTGTACATTACTGTTGGCGCTCTTGGATTGCCTGTTTTTGCAGGCGGTGGCTTTGGTTTTGGAGCTTTACTTGGTCCTAGTGGTGGGTATTTATTTAGTTATCCAATAGCAGCTTTTGTTATTGGGAAAATGTTAGAGAATAAAAAATTAAGTGCTTTTTTGAAATATTTTTCTTTTGTTGTTATAATTGGTTTAGTGGCAATAGTTTTATTGGATTCTGCACTAAAAATTGGAATAATGAAGATAGGAGATAAAACAATGGTTGGTATACTTTCTGAGCAGCAAAGGATTATCTTGGTTATTGTAAGTATTTTAGTATTATTAGCACTTTTACTCCTAATGTTTTATTTAAAAAAATCAAGAACATTTTCAATTGATATAATACTTGCAATGTTTGCAGGCACTTTGATAATTTATCTTTTAGGCTCAATCCAAGGAAAAATTGTGACAGATCTGCCATGGAGAGCTATATTTGTTGGATGGGTTTTGCCTTTTATAGTCGGAGACACTATAAAGTTACTTTTAGCTGCTTATATAGCAAAAAATGTTGAAATAGATAAGTATATGAAATGAATTCTAACAAACTAGTCTTATTAGATATTTTTTCTTACAGCTGCATGAATTGTCTGCGTTCTTTAGAATTCATTAAAAAAATAGATAAAAAATACAAAAAATATGGCTTAGAGACTATTTTAATCCACCCTCCCGAATGGAAATTTGAAAGAATAAGTAGGAATATAGTTTATTCATTAAAAAAACACAATATAAAATTTCCAATAATAATTGACAAAAATAAGAAAATAATTAGAAAATTAAAAGTCGATTTTTGGCCGACACAAATTTTAATTAGAAATAAAAAAATCATCCATAAGCATATTGGTGAGGGAGATTATAAGAATCTAGAGGATAAGATAATCCAATTATTAAAAGTAAAGGCAAAAAAAATATTTAGAAAAGAGCCGAACTACAGTAAATTTCCAACAGTTTATTGTGGTAAAAAGAAAAATGGAAAAATAATTGAAATAAAAAATAAGAAATTGTGCTTTGGTGCAGTTTATATAGACAGCAAGAATAAATGGAAACCGGGAAAAGAATTTTTGAAATCAATAAAAAATAATTCATTGCTAACAATATTAACAAAAGGAAAAATTATAAGTTTTGTTGCCCAATCAATTAATAAAAAGCCATTTAAGATTGATATTAGATTAAATAATAAATACATTAAAAATTTAATCATAAATAAACCGCAACTATATAATCTTATAACACTAGAAGATGAAAAACAACATAAATTAGCTTTAACTACAAAATCAAACCTAGCAATTTATTCATTTTCATTCCAATGATTGAAGTAAAAAACTTATATTTCAAGTATGATGAAAAATTTATTCTGAAAAATATAAATATCGAGATAAAAGAAGGCAGCTTTACAGCAATAATTGGTGCTAATGGCTCTGGAAAAACGACACTAGCAAAGCATTTTAACGCACTCCTGTTGCCAACAAAAGGGGATGTCATTGTTGACGGGCTAAATACAAAAAAATATGAAATCAATGCAAGAAAAAAAGTTGGTTTTGTATTTCAGAATTTCGAAGACCAGATGGTTCATTCTATTGTAGAAGAGGACATAGCGTTTGGGCTTGAAAATTTAGAATTAGAAAATAATGAAATAATTGATATTGTTGAGAAAACTTTAAACAAATTAAAAATAAAAAATATTGAAAAAGATAATGTTAATATGATTTCCTCTGGCCAAAAGCAGCTTGTTGCTTTGGCTGGAGTTCTTGCAATGAAGCCAAAATACATAGTTTTTGACGAGCCAACTACAATGCTTGACATTAATAACAAGAAGAATATTATGAGCATAATGAAAAAATTAAATAAAAAAGACAAAATCACAGTTATATTAATCACCAATATCCTTAGCGATTTGAAATATGCCGATAATGTTATTTTAATAAAAAAAGGAACTGTAATTTTTGATGGGAAAAAATCTATGTTAAATAAGAAAATACTAAAAGAAGCTGGTTTGAATGCTTAAAAAACTTTCATTTGGGCAATATACCTATAAAAATTCTATAATACACTCTCTTGACTCGAGGCTTAAGATAATTTATGTGCTTATGACTAGTATTTTGATTTTTCTTATAGATGATTTTTTAAAAACAGCGATTTTTTCCTTTTTTATTGTCATTGTTGTTTTGTTATCTAAAATAGAAATTAAAAATTTGATTAAATCATTAAGACCTTTCTTTTTTATTTTTATTTTTATATTCTTAATGTATTTGATATTTTCGAGAAATAAATTGGAGCAGGGAATTTTTACATTATGGCGTTTTTTAATGCTGATAACTATGTCCTTGATATTGACATTTACAACTACAATATCCAATATGGTCATTGCAATTGAAAAATTGATAAAACCACTAAAAATTCTGAAGATCAAGCCGAGAAACATAGCAGTTATGATTTCCATAACAATAAGATTTATTCCTGCAATGTTCCTTAATTTAGAAAGATTAAAAGAAGCAATGCTTGCAAGACTGGTAAATTTTAAGAAATTCAAGCATATAAAATTGATTATGCTTACTCTGCTTGATAGAATGTTTAAATCTGCATCTAACTTAAGCAATGCTATGCAATCAAGATTGTATAATGAAAATGCTGAAAGCCATAAAATACTGAAGCTTGGCAAATACGATTACCTATCTGTTGCATTTATTTCCATTTTTATTTTTGTGTTGGTTGTTTATTAGAATTCCTCTGACCAAATAATATACCAGCCAACACATTCAAAGCCCAGGCTTGAAACACGCTTATCTTATACAAGTTTCCAAATACAAAATTCCATAGCCACATTACAGGAAATGCAAGTATCAAGCCAACCAAAGCACTTAATATAATGACAATAAGCATTGCATACCCTATGTCCATCAATTTTTTCAATATAGGAATGTTCTTCAAAATTGCCATTACATAGAGTTAGGCTATACACTTTTTAAATATGTCGGAAATTTTCCACTCGTTTGTAACTAGTGGCTGGAAGCCAATGTACCTGAGATTGTGCAAAATTTCTGAGCATCTCGGAAATCAATAGATTTCCGATGATCATCAAAAATGCGAACATTTTTGAGATGCTCAAAAACCACCAGTATCAGACTGGTGGTTTTTGACATATTGGAAATCAATTATAAAAATTTTCGATTCTTTTAGTATAGAAAATTTTTCCGATTTTCAAAAGAAATATATACAACTGATTTATACTTATACTAATGCATAGAGTAGAACATACAGTTATTTATGGTGACACTGACGCAGGCCAAGTAGTGTACTATGCGAACTACTTCAGATGGTTTGAAAGTGGAAGACGAGAGTTGTTTAGGAGCTTAAAAATTGATTATATCGAACTTGATAAAAGTGGAATTATAACTCCGGTAGTAGAAGCTCGTTGCAATTATTTTCATCCAGCAAGGTATGATGATATTGTTGTAGTTGAAACAAGAATTTCTGAGATAAAGGAAAAAAGCATTAAGTTTGAGAATAAGGTATTTAGGAAGAAAGATAGGAAATTGCTG
>JACPMP010000007.1 GCA_016185915.1 Candidatus Woesearchaeota archaeon | reverse complement strand
TGTTTTATTTTTTCTCTGTCTTTTGTTTTGAATTCATTGAATTTATATAAGCCAATTAAACAGCTCAATACAAGCTTTTCAAAAACCTCTTCTTCTTTAAATTTGCCGTTATTAAAAGAATTCAAAAAAATGCTAAAACTTTCAGTTTCATTGCCACTCAATCTTTTTGAAACGTCTGCAATAACTGTTGATATAATATCAAAATCAAGCTTATTCTCTTCTCCTAAACCGACTAAAACAATATTTTTTATATTCTTGTTGACATAAATGCTCTTTACTTCGCCTTTTTCTCCTTTGAAATTATTATCTTTGATGAAAGAGCTAATAAGATTAGAAAGTTGGCTATCAAATTTTTTTAGTTCATTACTCAAGCTTAATTTTTCTTTGAAAAAACCAACTAACAAAGAATTATCTTTAACTTCACTTAGCTCAGCTTTCAATACTTTTATAGAAGTAGTTAACTTATCCATAAATGATAGTGATTTTGAAGTTATTTATTAATGTGTCGAAAATACACCCTCAATTTGTAACTGATGGACTTAAGTCCTATGTACTTGCATAATATGGTGTATTTTCGAGCACGCTCAAAAACCACCGTCTATAAACGAGATGGCTTGCAAGGCTTCTAGCCCAGCATGCCACCCATCTATGACGGGTGGTTTTTGACGTTTTGTCTAGTTAATTCAATAACTCTTCTCCCAATTTATCAATGTCTTCAATTGGGCTCTTGCATAAAATCCCTTTGCACACATAAGCACCTTCTACCTCATAACCAAAATCAGCTTTGCTTGTTTTATCAATAAAATTTACAACTACTCTTGGGTTATTTGATGCAATGCATGCATTTATCATGTCTTTTCTGTTAAAAATATCAACTTTTATCTCCCCATTTAAAAGCATATCGACAGCAATAGCATACATAGAGGCGAAATAGCTAAAATTTAAGCGAGTGTCGGCAAAAAATGATATTGTTCTTTCAGCAGCTTGTTTATATTTTTTATCTTTAATCAAAAAATATAATCTTAGAAAAATAATTGCAGAAAAAGAATTCTCTAAGAATTGTTTTTCTTTATATTTTAATGTCCCTAAATCTTCTTCTTTAATTATTTTATCATAAAAACCCCCATTTTCTTTATCGTAAAAATTATCCAATATAAATTCCGCAATTTCTTTTATTTTTACAAAATATTTTTGGTTTTGAGTTATAAAATATGTGTCAATCAGGCAATTCAAAAAATAAATATTGTCACTTAACAACCCATTAATGCTTGCTTTTCCATCAAAAAAATGAAACAAGCTATTTTTATTATCGTAACACTTATCCAAAATAAAATCAACTGTTTTTATTGCGAATTGTATTGTACTATCATCATTTAGAACTGCTCCAGTTTTTATGTAAGAAGAAATCATCATTGCATTCCAATCGACATAAATCGTTTTGTCAACGTATGGCTGCTTTTTATTTTTTCTTTCCTCTGGCTTTAAATGATAGAACTCTTCATCAGCATCTTGTGAGCCATAAAAGCCACCATTTTTCTGATCTGATAAAAAATTGTTTACATAGTTTATAATTTCCTTTGCTATTTTTTTGTATTTCTCATTTTTGGTGATGTTAAAAGCAACAGCATAATTTCTTAATAATCCAGCATTTGTATCAAGCATCTTTTCATAATGGGGCATTTTCCAGTCTTGTGTAACAGAATATCTAAAAAAGCCAAAATCAGCTTTGTCATGTATTCCCTCATACATTCCATCAAGTGTCTTTAATGCCATATCAAGATATTTTTCATTTTGTGTTTTTTTATATTGGAGAAAAAGCAAATCCAAGACTTCTGGGGAAGGGAATTTTGGCTGTGCACCAAATCCTCCATAAAAACTGTCAAAATTATCTTCTATAGACAGCAAAATTTCTTTTATATTATCTTGATTTATCTTGGATTTTGTATTGATACTTTTTTCTTTTTGTATTTTTTCATTTTCTATAATTCTTTTTTTAATTTCATCTTCCCTGTTTTTATAAGCATTTTTAACATTTTCTAACATAAGCTTGAATCTTTGAGGAGGAATATATGTATCGCCTGTTATGATATGCCCTTCTGAATTGAGAAAAACAGTTGAAGGAAACCCGCCCATGTTATACCTTTCCCTTATGTCGGGTCTTTTATCAATATATACTTTTATAGGAATAAAATCTTTGTTAATTATCTCTGCACATTCATCGTCAGAATAAGAAGTTGAATCCATAACATGGCACCAGTGGCACCAGACTGCTGTCAAGTCCAGCAGAATGGGCTTGTCTTCCTTCTTTGCTTTTTCAAAGGACTCTTTGCCCCATTCCAGCCAGTTTACTTTTGTTTGCATTTTTGCACTCTTAAAAACATAAGCATTAGATGTTTATAATATTTATCATGGATTCAGAAATATTTTTTATAGAAATCCAATTCATTCCTAAAGCTTTCTCAGGTTTGGCAAATGCTGCTCATAAAAGAATGCCAATTCCTTGTCTTTCTTTTTTAATTCGCTTTCGATTTTCTTGCGGATTTCTGTTGATTTTGTTTCTTTTTTATTTTTTATAAATCTCTTAATCTTTTCAGTTACTTCCTCTGCTATCTTTTCACATTTGACTTCATCGCAATGTGCACTTGCACAAGCTGCATAAACTGAGCCATATACTTTTCTTTCATCAAAAGTTTCCTTATGGCCTTTTCTTTTTACTATAATCGACATGCTTTCACCTTTTTCAAATAACCGCCCATATCATATAAGCCCCCAATGCCAATAAAAACAAGCCAATTCCAAGCCGCATTAATCCTCTATGCTCTTTCCTCCATTTCTCTAATGTTTGAGATGTATGACCTATATATACTAACCCCACTATTACAAATAAGGGTAGTATGAACACTAAATTGTAAAGTAAAAGCAAAGGTATTCCCGAAGCATAAGCTCCTTTTGATAACATTCCTAATATCGCAAGATAAGGTGCACCTGTGCATGGCAATTCAACAAAAACTACAAAAATTCCGAGAAAAGCTGCTACAGCAAGACTAAGCATAGGATGAACTGTTTCCATCTTTTCCATTGCATTCGAGTACTTCTTGATTCTTTCGGCTGCTCCTGGAATCATCTGCAATGAAAACCCCTTCCCATACCAGAAATAGTCTTTTATTTCAAAGAGACCTGCAATTATTGCTGCAACTGCAGCAAACCAGTAAAATGGCTTTGCAAATCCCGCTGTATAAGCTAATGTGAATATGCCAACCCCTATCAAGAAGTATGTAACATAAACTCCTGTTATGTAAATCAGACCAGCAACAAGCATTCTTGCTTTATTTTTAAAAACCCTAGTCATATAAGCAAGCAAGAATATCAAAACTCCAAATACGCAAGGGTTTATGCTGTCGGCTAATGCTGCTGCAATTATTATTCCTAATGTTAGTTGCTCAACCATTCTCTCAAAAAAATTTGATTGTTATCAGCATCCTTGTGGCATTGGCGTGTCAGTCCCAAGATGCTTATTCGGCTCGTAAAATTTGTCTATTTCCTTTCTTATCGTACAGATGTCTATGCCTTGCTCGTGCATCTTCCTTGTCTTTTTTGCTATGTCAAAGCAGACAGAGCAAGTAATGCCATGCTTGTCAAAAGTTCCGTCATCGCGCCAGAAGCAGTGCCTTGTATGCTTGTGTCCCTCAAACTTGCATCCGCAATAACATGGCATTTGCTCAAGCAAAGTAGCCCCTTCTGAAGTTTTTGCCCATTCGTAAATTTCACGCTTTTCACCTGTGATATAAGCTGGAATTTCAGTTTTTGCGGTTTCTGATGAGAGGAAGAAATATGCTATAACACCCACAAAAAGCAAAATTACAGCTATGGCAATTATTTTTTCCTTTTGCATTTTTAACCTCACTTAAAAAATTCTATTACAAAAAATAAAAATATTACTATTAAGCTGCCGAGCATGCTGTACCATGCCAAATTTTCATCTGAAAAATTTCCAACTGAGCTTTTGTTTCTTAGCGCAAACCCAAATGCCAAAAATGCAACAGTTATTAGCACTGCTTTTCCAATCCAATGATGGCTGAAAGTGGATTTGAGCAGATTTTTGAATGGCTCATAGAATTCTGCAATTACAATCAATATTGTCAGCAGCCAAGCGCTTGCTGCTGCTCCCAGGTAAAAATTGAATTTTGTCATTATGCCAATGCTCCTATCTTTACAATTCTTCCCATTACACCTAATAAAGCCGATAATATGATAACAAGTATCAACCATTTTCTGCTTTGTTCTTTTTTATCCATGAAAACTAAACCTGCTGCAACTGTTGTGATAATTGGAAGCAATAAGCCCCAATGCTCTTTTGTTTCCATAACAACAGAGTGAGCCCATGGCCATGCACCAGCTTTGATAAGGGTTTTTGTTGCAGGATAGAATGTAATATAAAGCTTGCCAGCAGGCAGTAGTAGAATCCAGCTTATTGCAGCAGTTGCAAAAGACAACGGCTTGAGCCAATTTGTGCGTTTTTTTAAGTATAATAAAATAATGATTGGAAAAGCTATAAGCACTAACCCCAGTATTATATGGGCAAATAACACAAAGTCTCTCATTTAGTTACCTCTTTTAATACGAACATGATTAAACTCATATTTAAACATGGTGGTTTTTGAAAGAATTTTTAGCATATTGATTAACGACTTTTTGCAACATTAATTCTTGGGCAGTATTTACTTATATAACACTTAGAACAAAAAGGGCTTATTGGTACGCAAACATTTTGGCCATGAGCTACAAGCAAATTGTTTAAATCGTGCCAATATTTTTTTGGGATTATTTTCATTAATTCCTGCTCTGTTTTTTCAGGAGTTTTTGTTTTTACCCAGCCAAGCCTATTGGCCAATTTGTGGACATGCGTATCTGTAGGTATATGGGAATTCTTTCCAAATCCATAGCACATTACAATACCCATGCACTTCCTGCCTATGCCCGGTAATTTTAATAAATCTTCCTCATTGTCAGGCACTTTTCCATTATCTTTTTCAATCAAAATCCTGCAAACTTCTTTAATCCATTTTGCTTTTGTTGGATAGAAGCCAACTGGAAAAATTGCTTTTTCTATTTGTTTTTTTGAAAGTTTTAGCATATCTTTTGGATTATCTGCTAATTCAAACAATCTTTTTGAAGCTGGACCTGTTGTCGTGTCTTTTGTTCTTAAGCTTAAGATGCACGAAATAAGCACAAGGAACGGGTCTTTTGTCCTTTTTCCTATTTCTGTTGCAATTGGATTTTCAAATTGCCTTATTTCTTCTTTAAGAAGTTTTATTATTTTATCGATGTTTTTGATTGATGATTGTGGCATTTTTTCAATATTGGATTTGTATTGTTTTATCGAATGTAAATTTAATGTTTTTATGATTGATTTTCCATCTTTCCTAACACATTATTATTAAATATCAAAAATAAAATATGCTTAAAATAAAAATTCTTTATTTCAAAATTCTTCCATTCTTTCTGCTCCAAAGCAGCAAATCCAATTCATCCATGTTAATTCCGACTTGTTTTGAGAAGTCAATGAATTTTTGTTCTATTTCTAGATATTCTTTATTATTTTTTGGCTTTTCATTTGTTTTTAAGACGCCAAATTCATGCAACGAGTTTATTATGTGCTTATCCAAGATTGCGTACCCTTTAAATCCAATGTTTCTTAGAAAGTGTGACGCTTCTTTATAACCAATTCCTTTAATGTCTTTATTTAATGCAAAAAAATTTCTTAGCTCTTCTTTATTTTTGAATGAGTTTATTTTATTTTTTAATTGGAAATTTATTGAGTTTTTTAAATAATTTCTTGTATGAACTATATGCGCAGGTCTTACATTATTAAAGCGATAAATACCTTCCAATCTTCTTGTCATATCATCTGCACTTCCAGTTATAAGAACATTTCTGACAGCATCAACTGCTTTTGCACTCATCTCCGCACTTGTGTTGGCAGTGAAAATGCAGAAAGCAAGCTCTTCAAATAACCTATAATCATCCTTTGTTTCAACAGGAAGCAAAATCAAATTTCCATCTCTATAAAACCAAGAATATGGCTCGTTGAAGAATTTTTCAAATTGATTTAATCTTTCTTGTATTTTAGATTTTTTGTTGTTATAGTCTTCAATAAGTTTATCTATTTTGTACATATGATTAGTCTTATTCAAGATTTTTAATCTAAAATATTTAATCCTTCTATTCTGTTGAAATGTTTAATGTTATTGGTTTTAATGGAATAATTGTTAACTAAAGCTATTGTTCCTATAAAAATATCCCTAAATTCGATAGACTTTCCTTCTCTTTCCAATTTAGCTAGGATTTCTCCAGCTTTCTGAACAGACTCGTTAGAAAAATTCAAGATATTTATCCTGCTTAATAAAACTGATATTGCTTTAAGGTTAATGTTTTTTTTATTGGATTTATATGCCCCGTAATAAAGCTCGAAAAGGTTGATATAGGTTGTTGCTAAATCCTTATTCGCCTCATTTTCCTTGATAAATTCTATCTCTTCCTTGTTGTTTCTCAAAAAATTCACAAGAAAATCCGTGTCTAAGCAGATTTTATTTTCCATTTGCCCCATCCTTTTTTTAAGTCCCCCATAAATCCCCTAGCTTCCTTATCACTCATATCCCATGTGCCAGCTAAATCGCTTATTTCTTTTCGTTTGTATAAGTAGCTTATAGCTTCATTTATTGAAACTGGCTTATGTAATTTTTCCCTTAATTTTCCTGATAGGGAGCACAGCATTTTATAGTTGTCTTCGCTTATTTTAATTGATATCGGCATTTTTACCACTAATTCCACTAAGTAGTAGAAGTAGTATATAAACTTTTCGGCTTATTTATTCTCTTGTTCATACATTTAGTGTTATTCATTGTTTTTTAAAGGTTGTTGTAAGTTTCTTTCCTTTACCCCTATTATGCGCAATTATAAGAAAAACTATCATTAAAGCAGAATAATTCAACAACACAAACCAAGGATTAGCCCAGCTTATGCCATTAAACTTGTAGTCTGACAAAGGCCACAAAAATGGCGTTGGAAAAAATCTGAATGAATGGGTAGGTATGTCTATCAAAATATG
>JACPMP010000006.1 GCA_016185915.1 Candidatus Woesearchaeota archaeon | reverse complement strand
ACACAATAAAAAAGACAACTGTTGAAAATATAATTGTATTTTCGTTTATTTTGGAACAATTCAAGTTGTTATCAAAAATGAAGAGAAATCAAGTTCAAAAATCGTTGTTATTATATAAAAATTGAATTTGGCAATTGCCTCCATTAGATTTTATAAAAAATATTTTTACTAAAGAGTAGTAATATTTATAAATAAGTGCAATACACCATTTAATGTAAGGATTAAACAAAAATGACAAATAAGGTGGCATTAGTTTTCCACATGAATTTAGATCACGCAAATCTTTCTAGAGCGGAATCTCTAAGCATGATTCAAGGAGGCCTAGAAGAAATGCTTCAAAGTACTAAAGTGCCAATCAACATTTCTTCAACAGCTAGAGATTGGGAGCTTATAAAAGAATTGAACCCAGAGTTTCTGGAATGGATAAAAAGTAATGATTTGATTACAATTTTGGACGGAATATATAGCCATTCCATCTCTACACATTTTCCAGAATTTGTTGATATCCAGTTTGATTTAGGTCACAGAACACATCAACAAATGTTTGGTGAATCAAGTTCTGCTAAAAAACTTTCTCCTTACGGTTTAGTGCCAGAATTTGCATTTGACACTTCAATACTAGGCGTAGTTTACAGATATTGGAAAGGAACTTTTGCAAATGCAACTTCATCTAAAATTACAAGAGTTTATTCTGAAGATTATCAAGGTACAAGAGAAAATTTAGATAATTGTGAAGATGTAGATGTTATTAACGTTTTTGATGTTGAAGGGAATATATTTCCAGTAAACGTTGCAAAGAGAGATAAACTAAACACAATTTTAAACAAATTGTTTAGGGGACTAAATGAACCTAAACATTTTATTATAAGATTAAAGCAAGCACTTCAAGCTACGAGTGCACCTTTTGTTGCATACATTAATGATTTAGAAACTCCGTTAATAAATAAATCCATTTACGGAGGTCAAAGGATAGTGAGGTATGATATGTGGGATGTATTCATGAGACACTTACCCCTTTCAGGAATAGAATTCATTGCATTGGACGAATCAGCTATAGCTAGCATAAGAGATTACGCTGACACGTTGAGTGATAGACATGTCATTCTTCCAAGAGGTAAGAAAAAATGGCTAGAAATGACAAATACATACGATCTTTACTTAGATATTAAAAAAGTCAGTGAAGGAATTAATATAAATGATACTTATCAATTAAAGGGTCTTTTAGTAGCTATGAGTTCAGATGCCTTTGTCGTATTATCTTGTGCTGATAAGAAAATTACTCCAGTCACTGGTAGAATTCGTGGTGATGATGGAAAGTACGTTGCTGTGCCTTCGATCTTCAATGAATACGATTCTATGAGGTACTTAGAAGCAACACATATTCTATCTTGTTTGAGGCGAGGAGTTCCAGTGAATCATGGTACGACTCATTATCCAAAGGCACAACAAACTTACTTCGATGGACTTCATTCCATACTTTCAAGATAGTAATCTATATTAGAAATTTCTAAATTTCAATACCCTTTCCCAAACACAGCCCAAAACTTAGCTTGAGAACCACATTGTATACAATTTCCTTTTGCAGGTTTTTGCTCAAACGGAATGCATCTGCAAACTGCACCCTCTGTTTTGTCTTTTGTAGTATCTTCGCATTCGCCCTCTCCACAGAATAAAGCTTTAGCCATCCTTTTGTTTTTTATGGCATTAACAAAATCATTAAAGTTATGAACTTCGACAATGCTTTCAGTCAAATATCCTTTTGCTTTTTTGAATAAACTATCTTGAAGATCGTTTAATGTTTGCTCTATCTTTTTCTCCCAATCCTTGGTTTTTATGATTTGTTTCTCGTTATTGTCCCTTCTGACTAAAACAAGCTGGTCAGCTTCTACATCTTTTGGCCCAATTTCAATTCTTAATGGAATTCCTTTTAGCTCCCATTCATTAAATTTCCAGCCAGGAGTGTAGCCGTCTCTGTCGTCAAGCTCGACATTGTAATTTTTAGCTTTTAATTTTTTAACTACTTCCTTGCATTTTGCAATAATCAAATCCTTATTTTCCTTGAAAACGATTGGAACAACAACAATTTGCGTTGGCGCTATTTTAGGCGGCAAGACTAAGCCCTTGTCATCACCATGTGCCATCACAATAGCACCAATAGTTCTTGTGCTTAAACCCCACGATGTTTGCCAAGCATACTTTTCCTTTTCATCTTTGTCCAAAAATTTTATGTCAAACACTTTTGCAAAGTTTTGCCCTAGCAAGTGTGATGTAGCCATCTGCAATGCCTTGCCATCAGGCATGAATGCCTCAACAGTTGTTGTGTAGTCAGCCCCAGCAAATTTTTCCTTGTCTGTTTTCTTCCCCGCAATAACTGGAATTGCCATGTAATTCTCGATTAAGTCAACATACTCAAACAGTTGCTGCATTACTTCTCTTTCTGCATCTTCTTTAGTTGCATGCACTGTATGCCCTTCCTGCCATAAAAACTCTCTTGTTCTTAAAAATGGCTTTGCATGCTTGAATTCCCATCTGACTACAGAGTTCCATTGGTTTAACAGCAAAGGCAAATCCCTCCACGAGCGTATCCATTTTGCATAGCTTTCATACATAATTGTTTCTGAGGTTGGTCTTATTGCTAACTTTTCAGTTAATTCTGTGTCTCCTGCTTTTGTAACCCAAGCAACTTCTGGCGAGAACCCCTCAATATGCTCCGCTTCTTTTTTCAGCAGACTTTCTGGGATAAACATTGGGAAATAGCAATTTTTATGCCCAGACTTCTTTATTTTGTCATCAAAGATTCTTTGTATGTTTTCCCATATCGAGTAAGAATTCGGCTTAAAAACAATGCAGCCAGACACTAAACTGTAATCAATCATGTCTGCTTTTATGACTACTTGATTGTACCATTCATTAAAGTCCTCTGATTTTTTTACAGTTAAGCCGAGCTGCTCTTCTTTTGGTTCCATTGCAATTTGATTCTTTGGATTGTATTTAAAGATTTTGATTAAAAATGGGGCTGCGGAGACTTTCAGAAAAAATTTCTTTTGAACTCCGACCATGCGGCTTTTCTCTATGGCATAGTCCCGAACCGCAGATTCTAGCTGCGAACTCGTTAATGCGGGCGAGGGTAAAGTTTGAAGAGAGGACTGAAAATTTGCATTATTCAAATTAGATTTTAATCTAGAAAGATTATTGCAAACGCGGAAGGCAATCAACTCTTTGCATATTTTTTGTAGATTTTGTTATCTTAACCATGGGAGCCGCCCAGTATCAACTTTTTTTTCAGGTGGAAATTTTAAACGTCTTTCTTTTCTTCCACTGGTTGTTTTTGCCGTAATCTTAGGTGCCAAAGCCGCTCGTACTTTTTGCTCCGCTTCTCTGTCCACTATTCCGTCTCCTACAAGAAATCGGTATAAAGGAATTATATACCTGCCTTTTCCTTCAATTTCTGCATATACTCCAAGTACTTCTGCTAAACTATTTGCATACTCTTTAACTGCACGTTGATCAGAACCCCTTACCATAATTGCGACATCTTGGTAACGCCACGACCGTATCCCTCTTCCTCCATCTCTGGTTCCATATTTAGGTGTCTTATTTGTAGATACCATTACCTGAGCCTGAACACCACCCGGTTGCAACGATGGATACTCCAATGTATATATAAGATGATCAGTTGCTACACGAGGGATTGTCTCCAGTACAGTTGAAGGGTGCCTATGAGCATCTCTTCGCCCTATTATAGATGCGGCATAAGTCTTTCCAACAGTTATTTCAAGCGGAGTTATCGGAATTTCCATAATGATCCCTAAAGATAGCAGAAGGGAAACTGACTTATATAAAAATTTTTTGATTAAATTTATTTTAACCTTTCAATATTCAAAACACCTTTAGTTATAAATTCAACTGCAATTGCAGCCAATACAATCCCCATGACCCTTGATATGACATTAGTCCAATGCTCGCCTAAGATTTTATAAATTTTTACAGAGTTCATCAATGTAAGCCATGTTGCCAGCAAAGTCAAGAATGCTGCAATAACTGTCACCAAAGTTCCATTTTCCTTAACCAGGATTATTGTTGTCATAATCACGCCAGGGCCTGTAAGCAGTGGAGTGCCAACTGGAACGCTTAAGTCAGCACCATGCGATTTTACATATTTAAGAGACGCACCGAAAACATACAAAATACCCAATATCAATAAAATGATGCCTCCTGCAATCTGAAAGCTGTTTAAATTTATTCCAAAAAAGCCAAATATTTGCAATCCAAAAAACAAGAAAACAAAGAGCAGAACTCCAGCAACAAAAACAGACTTGTCAATATTCCTCTTTATTTCTATTGTCGGCATTCCTTTTGTCAGGCTTATGAACAATGGGAGATTTCCAACAGGATCCATTATCACAAACAATGTGATGAATGCTTCAATTATTCTTTCCATTGTGATTTTTGAATACCTATTTTAATTTTGATATTTTTTATTGACATGTCGGAAATCGCCATGTGCACGCTCCTTGATTTATCTTGGAGTAAACAAGCGATTTCCGAGCATGCTCAAAAACACTCCGTACTTTAGTGCGGAATGTTTTTGACATAAACTGAATTTATTTGTTTTATTGAATTTTACATTATCCATTTTTGCTGATGTTTCTTTTTAATGCAAAATTAATGCATTTTGTAATTTATCTTTATCATTCACAGCGCATTATTCAATCCCGCCATTGAATTCTTAAAAATAAAAACATTTTTATTGATTTTTCGTGGAAGATTTCATGCAGGTTTTTTACTGCTTTTATTGGAGGGCTTTGAAATTGGGATTATAGCCGACTTTTTCTTAGGCAATAAAATAAATAATGAAATACCGGCAACAATTATGGTGTACATAATCGAATATCTCACTATACCTGACGCATCTACTGCATTATAAGAATAAAAAATAAGTCCAACCATTCCTGCAAAAAATAGGATTGGCGCTAATGCGTGATAGCCCATTTTTTCTGTGTGAAAATAAACGCCTGAAATCAAAAAGAATGAGACAATTGTTATAAACAAAAATACCACAACAACATTCATGTACCTTATGCTTTCAAAATGTATGGCGGAGTAAATGGATATATAGATTGTAAATAAGAATGCGGTTAATATAGAAACGTAGTAAAACCATTGCGGTGCTGCTTTTCTTACCTCTTTTTTATTTGTCATCTTGTCATATTTTTTGATAATTAATATTTAAATTTATTGGTTAAATAGCCCCATAGAAACCCTTTCTCGATAAACATAAATAAAAGAGGGGCTCCAAACCCCCAAAATCATCAAAGATGGGGGTGGTGGAGCACCCAAAGATGAATAAAGAAAAAGAGGAT
>JACPMP010000002.1 GCA_016185915.1 Candidatus Woesearchaeota archaeon | reverse complement strand
TATTATTGCCCTGAAAGCAGGCAAATCAACCCCATAAGCTAATGTTGGCGTGCAACAAATGATTTTTATCGTGCCATTCCTGAAATTTTCTTCGATAATATTTTTTTGCTCTTGAGTCAAGCCAGCATGATGGAAAGAAATTCCTTTTTTCAAGCAGAAAGCTAATCTTTCGCATTGCTTTGTTGGCCTTGAAAGAGCATTTAACGCTTCGTCTGCCAATTTTTTGAAACTTTCATTATCGCTCTTAATTTTCTTTGAAATTTCCTCAGCAGTCTTCTCAGCAGATTTTTTTGTATTCGCAAATATCAAGGCCTGCTTTCCAATCTTTAGGGTGTCTAGCGCAATGTTAATAACAGCGCTGTCAAACTCGTCATCCAGCTTAATTGATTTCATAAGACAAAAGAAGAAAAGGTGGTTTATAAAGATTGCTTGAAATTTTTAATTAAGTTGGATGGTCATATAACACACATCGCCTTTTTGATTCGTAGTACTTTAATAATTTAAGCGCATACACAACTGTACTGAAACCTTCCCTAGTATATTTAGCTAAAATTTCTGTCACTTCTTCAAGTGCCCTCCTATCATCATGCATCATAACATCTAATATTAAATTATCAAGTAAAGTCCTATCTTCAAGTGGTATTTGCGGTTTTTGTTTCTCAATCATTTTAGTAATCTTTATTACACATAAATTAATCACCATTAAAATAGCTTAAACCACATTCACGTTCATCACTTGCTCAACTTCATCAATTCCATCACTCACAGTAACTTTAACAACCTTTGTTCCTCTGCTTGTGAATTTTCTTTGGTGTGTTGAAGTTGCTTTGTACTTTTCCAAAAATCCAAATTCCCAAGTATAGGTTAATTCATCTCCATCGTCATCAACTGCTTTGACGAACATAAGCACGGGCTCATTTACCTTTGCAACAATGTTTTTTGTAGCATCGCTTATTTTTGGCGCTCTGTTTTTATCGCTTATTTCAACTTTGGCAACCTGCCTTGCTTCTGCTTTGCCGTCATTTGCGACAAAAACCAAATCAAATCTTTTTGTTTCTTTTTTATTCGCTAAATTATAGCCCGGTGTCCACAAAAGCACATTGCCTTTCAATGAAGAGCCATCTGGAGGATTATCTATTGAATATTTGATTTCATCTCCATCAGGGTCATTAGCATTTAACAAAATGGCAATATTGTCACCTTCTCTTGCCTTTATGTCATTTATTTTTTCGAAAATTGGCGCCCTGTTTACGTGCTTTATGTCTATCTGAACAAATTTTGAAGTTTCAAGCAAGCCGTCACTTGCAGTTACTTTAACATAATATGTTCCAGCATCATCAAAGTTAGATTTAAAAGTATCAGTATCCATGAATCCAGAGTAACTTAAGCTTATTTTATCACCATCTAAATCGTATGCTTTTGGTGTAATCTTTAATGCATCGCCTTCATTTATTGTTATTGGTCCCATATCTTCTAATACAGGAGCCCTATTGACATCTTTAACAGTTATAATAACATTCTGTACTATCCTCTTATCTTTTGAAGAAGCAGTAAATTGAATATAAAAGCTCATGCTCAACACCCTAAACTTATCCATTACTCTGTTAACAAAACCTTCTTTTTTTACTGTGTCGTAGCTCGGTTTCCAAGTAAAGACATTTCCTTCAAACTTTGAGCTTTCGGGAAGATTGTTTGCAGAATAAGTGATTTCATCTCCATCTGGGTCATTAGCGTTTAGTATTATTTTTACTTCGTCATTCTCATTTATGACTTTGTTTTCCAGCTTGTCAAAAATTGGCGCTCTGTCAATATCATTAACAATAACTTTTACAATTTTATCCCCGCTGAATTCCTTTCCTTCTGCATGGACTTTAATTTCATAAGCACCAGCATCTTTATAGCCAGTTTTCCACTCATTCTTATTGCCAATAGGCTCTGAAATAGTATAAGACAAGCCATATTTTTCAAAATTTGGAAGCTCTAATTTTACAATTTCATTCTCGTTGACAGCAACATCTTTTATTCTTACAATTTCATTCTCGTTGACAGCAACATCTTTTATTCCGTTAAGCAAGCCCTCGACATCAACGTTTGCCACATTGACGTTCCATTCTTTGTTTACGCTTGTTGTGCCATCTGAAACAACCACAGAAATTTTATGGCTTCCAGCATCTTTATAGGTGGTTTCATAAGAAAATTCCTCGCCATCTTTTACTTTTTTATCATCTAAGAACCACTCATAGATTAACTTATCTTTATTTAAATCGCTTGCTGAAACCTTAAAATTAATCGACTCAGTTTCTCTAATGTTTACGGTATCTTGTTTTGGACTAAACGAGTCTATTTTAGGCGGCTCTTCCTTTTTTTTAACAATAATGAGCACATCTTCAGAAGTGTCTGTTACACCATCAGAAACGGTTATTGTCGATTTATACTCCCCAGCATCACCATATGTTGTTTGCCATTCCCCCCTTTCATCTAAGGGGGCAGTATATTTTGTTGTAAGCTTGTCCGAATCCGGGTCCATTGCATTTGGAACTAAGCTTACTTTCTCAGTTTCTTGAATTACAAATGTAGTTATAGAATAAACAATATAGGGGGATATTAAAAATATAGTTAACAATAACGCAACTATTTTATTCATTTATCCCCCCTCTAAAAAAGAAAATAACAATTTAAAAAAATTTCCCATCAGAGATGAAAATTTTTAGTTATTTATTTCTTCTGTATTATGTCTGTTATTACCGGCGGCCTGTTTACATTCTCAACAGTAACTGTAAAGCTCTGCTCTGTCGTGTCTTGGCCGTCATTTGCAGTTATAGTGGCTTCATAAGTGCCTGCGCTATCATAATCAGTTTGCCATGTGAATACATTATCCTCTCGTACAAATTTTTTGTCGCTGATAGCATAGGTAATTTTATCTTTATCATCATCTGTTGCCAGTGCAGTTATTACCGCCTTTTCAGTCTCCTTAAGTTTTATGTCATCCATTTTCTCCAAGACTGGCTTCCTGTTTACATTGTTAACTTCCACGGACCAGATTTTACTTGTGCTTGACAACCCGTCTGATACATCAACCTTAATAGTGTGCGTTCCTGCGTCTTCATAAGTTGATTGATAGGTGTGCTTACTATCTATGCCAACATCAACGCCGTCAAGTTTCCATGAATACGACAAAGGATCTTTGTTCAAATCACTTGCAACAACGCTAAAATCTATAGCACCTGTTTCATCTATTGCCAATCCACTTTCAATTGGCTTTGCGCTGTCAATTATTGGTGCCTCTTCTTTCTTGTTAACAATTATCAAAACATCCCTTGCTGTTGTTGATTCACCGTCTGATGCTGTGACAGTAATGGTGTACTCGCCAGAATCACCATAATTTGTTTGCCATTCCCCATTTTCGTTTAGAGGAGAGGTAAATGTGAAAGCTAAGTTAGTATTTTTGTCAGGATCTTCTGCCTTTGGCGATAAGCTTACGAGATCAGTCTCCTGAACAACTACAACAACCGGCTTTTCCTTTGACTTTTCTATTATCATTTCTTTCTTTTCTTCAGGTTTTTCTTCTTTGGTTACTTCGGCGGTTACAGGCGGCTTTTCTTCTTTTACTTCTTCTTTAGGTTCTTCTTTCTTTAATTCCTTAGCCTCAATGAAAACATCTTGCTCTGGAAGTCCTGCATCAATATGATTGACAAATTTTATTGGCACTTCAAATTTAGTGGCATTGCTTGTTGGAGGCGGCATTAAGAAAAATATCTGCACATGGCTGTTCAATCCAAAATCGCCTGGGCTTGCACCATATGTTTTGCCGTCGCTGTGATATGCTAAAGCAATTACTGATGCCGTTTCCTCAGTGCTCGGCTCAAGTGTTTTTAATTTTAATGAAAATTGTCCATTGCCTTTTTCATCTGATTTGAAAGAATTTTGTGAGCCGTCCTCTGCGCCACATGGTTTGTCAACAATGCTTGGGTTAGGAGGGAATGTTAGGCGTGAGCACCATACAGTATAAATTCCATTTGGAACAAGGTTTTTGAGTGAAAGATCCATTTCTGCATTCTCGCCATCAACGCTATAAATTCCAATGCCGCTTGCAGCTAACCATTGCTGTAATGTAAATCCTAATGATTTGCCTTTGTCATAAGGTCCAAGAGGATTCAAGCCAACTTTGAATGGATCATGTTGTGTAGGAGTTACAGTTGCGTAAACCTGCTTGGCAAGATTTGCAGGATCTTTTGCTTGCTCACCCTCAATCCTAATTACCTTACCAACGGGTTTTTGAGGAGGAGTCCCATATAGAGTTTTATAAACTTCACAACTACTTAGCAAGAATACAGAAATTATAAGCAGAACAACCAAAGATTTTGTTTTAAAATTCATTATTTGCCCCTCCTTCTTTTTTCTTTTGATGAAAAATAAAAGTGTTGCTATTTTAAAATAATAACTTATATTTAAACTTTGTGGTAGTTAAAGATTTTTTGTGAATCTTGTAAAAATAATTTTATTAATTGTAAAGGATTAAACTAAATAAATTTGTATTGAAAAGAAATGAAATATGGGCTCGGCGGGACTTGAACCTGCGACCTCTGCCTCTCGGAAAGACTATCTCTTTATCAGAGCAGCGCTCTAACCAAGCTGAGCTACGAGCCCAAACGCCCTTGACCAGACTTGAACTGGTGACCTTTGCCGGATTTCTCTTACGGTGTCTAACTCATAGGCTAACAGCTTCGTAGATTTTATCTCGTACGCTCCACCTGCTGAGCTACAAGGGCTTAATTTTTAGAATTAGATTTTTGTTTAAATAGGTTTCGTTGAAAAAATCTAAGTAACAAATTTAAAATTCAATCTGACTTCGCTTCGCTCAGTCTAATTCTAGTGCTCGGTAAATTTTGTCTACCACTAAAATTTGCCTCGCCCATTATATTCATTAAATATCGAATCGATTACGAGGCGAAAATTAGTGGTGATGCTGTAAAATTGATAGAAAGTTTTATTCGAAATATTTAAATACAGCCGTCTTCTTTTTTTTGGCAAAGGGGCGGTTATCGTTGGGCTTTAAGATAAAAAAAATCAAAGCAAGAGAAGTTCTTGATTCGAGAGGCAATCCAACTATTGAAGTAGATTTGATAACAAGCTCGTGCTGTGCAAAAGCGATTGTGCCAAGCGGCGCATCAACAGGAATTCACGAAGCATTAGAATTAAGGGACAATGATGATAAAAGATATTCTGGCAAAGGAATTCTAAAAGCTGTAGCTAATGTTAATAAGGTATTAGCAAAAAAACTTATTGGAATGGATTGCATACAGCAAAGAGAGATAGACAATATTTTGATTGAGCTTGATGGAACTGAAAATAAATCTAAGCTTGGAGCTAATTCGATTCTTGGAGTGTCCATAGCAGTTTGCAAAGCAGGCGCAATTTGTAATAACAAAGAGTTATATGAATACATCCAAAAATTATCTAATTCTAAAAAATTAGTTATGCCTATTCCGCAAATGAATGTTATTAATAGTGGAAAGCATGCTGGCGTTGATTATGACATACAGGAACATATGATAATGCCTCTTGGATTTAAAAATTTTAGTGACGCTTTAAGAGCAGGGGTTGAAACTTACCACACTTTAAAAAATATCTTAAAGCACAAATATGGCGCTAAAGCGACATTGCTTGGAGATGAGGGGGGGTTTGCTCCTCCGATTGAAAGTGTTGAGGAAAGATTAGGGTTATTATTAAAAGCGATAGATGAAGCTGGATACAGCGGAAAGATAAAACTGGCATTGGATTGCGCTGCATCTGAATTTTATGATGAGAAAAATCAAAAATATAAGATTTCAAATAAAGAATATAATAGAAATGAATTGGTTGATTTTTACAAAGATTTAATTGAAAAGTTCCCCATTATATCAATAGAAGACGGATTTTCACAAGATGATTGGGATGGCTGGAAACTTTTTAACAAAGAATTAGGGAAGATGGTACAGATTGTGGGAGACGATTTGCTTGTTACAAATATGAGAAGAATAAAAAAAGCTATTGATGAAAATGCATGTAATGCTTTGCTGCTTAAAGTCAATCAAATCGGAACTGTAACAGAGGCATTAGATGCTGCAAATTTATCTTTTCAAAATAAATGGAATGTTGTAGTCAGCCACAGAAGCGGCGAAACAGAAGACAGCTTTATTGCAGATTTGGTTGTTGGAATTGGAGCAAATCAAAGCAAGTTTGGAGCACCTGCAAGAAGCGAAAGGACTGCTAAGTATAATAGGTTATTGAGGATTGAGGAAGAATTAGGAAAGAAAGTGAAGTTTGCGAAGTTTTGAATTAGAAAGAATACAATAAACAGTAAAAAATAAATTTACAATAGATAGGTGAGGTTTTCGTTAATGGCAGAGAACGAAAACCGAACACTAAAGTTTGTTCCGAAGGAACATATTGAAAAGTGAAACAAAAATGAATCAAATAAAATGATTAAGCTTGTTCTTTTGCGGCACGGTCAAAGCACATGGAACAAGGAGAACAGATTTACAGGATGGACCGATGTTCCATTAACAGAGCAAGGCATTGAAGAGGCAAAAAAAGCAGGAAAAATTTTAAAGGAGAGTGGATTTATTTTTGATATTGCCTTTACAAACTTACATAAGAGAGCAATTGATACGACAAATTTAGTTCTTAAGGAAATGCAACTAAAGGCTCCAGTGCATAATGCATGGCAACTAAATGAAAGGCACTATGGCGCACTGCAAGGACTTAATAAATCAGAAATGGCAGCTAAATATGGAGAAGAGCAAGTTCATACATGGAGAAGAAGCTATGATGTAAGACCGACGAAACTAAGCAAGGATGATCCAAGATGGCCGGGAAATGACCCGTTATACAATGGAATAAGTAAAAAATATTTGCCATTGACTGAGTCATTGAAGGACTGCGTCAGCAGGGTAAAGCCTTACTGGAAAGAAAAAATCGCGCCTGCAATTAAGGATGGAAAAAAGGTTCTTGTCTCTGCAAGCGGCAACAGCTTGAGAGCGCTTGTCAAAATTATCGATAAAATTTCCGATAAAGACATTGTTAATTTCAACATACCTACAGGAGTTCCTCTTGTTTATGAGCTCGATAAGGATTTGAAGCCAATCAATCATTATTTTTTAGGCGACAAAAAAGAAATTGAAAAAAGAATTAGCGAAGTTGTCGCTCAAGGAAAAGTTAAGAAATAAATATTTTACAAATCATTTTCTAATAAATTTTTGTCTTATTATGCTAACAAGCAATCCTGTGCCACAACCTAATATAAATGCGAGCACTATATCAATAAATAAAAAACAGAATCTAAATGCGGAAAAGCATCCATTTGGGCTATTGCAGATTAAATTGCTACATTTTATATAAATAAAACTCTCAGTTAGCATGTAAGATGGGTAGAATACCCAGAGGATAGCATAATTAATTAATTTATTAAAGAGTATGATGGGGTACATCAAGAAGCCAAGAATTATTTCAAAAATAAAACCTAATTTTATAAAATTTAACAAATTTATTAAAATAATAACTGATATTATAGCAAGTGGATAAATCACCCCCATCAATATTCCCTTAAACCAATACGGTTTTGATTTAAACCATTTTTTCGGATTCATTATAATTATCTTCTATAAAACCTCGCCGCATCTTCTGGCAAAACAGAATTTATTACAGCATCTGTTGAAATCTCAAAGCCGCCCCATGTTGCAATTCTTGGAGTTACTTCAATATGGAAATGTAAATCTTCTCCTATTGGGGAATAATGAATAAAAAAATTGTAAGAGGCATTTATCTTTTTTAATTTGACAAGTATTTTTTTCAATGCCAAAGCCAAATCTTCTATTTCATTTTCTTCTAATTCTTCCATCGTTTTCTTGTGCTTTTTAACAAAAATCCAAGCTTCATAGTTAAAGCGCGATGCAAACGGGGCAAATGCAATAACATTTTTTGTCTCAAAAATCTTTCTCTTCGATTTTGCCTCTATTTTGATTATATCGCAATACAAACATTTTCTGTTCTTTATAGATGCCTTAGCTTCCTCTGTAACTAAGCTCGGAATTTGGGGCAATGCAACAACTTGGGTATGGCTATGAACTAGCGAAGTTCCGGCATCCTCGCCATGATTTTTAAATATTTCAACGTATTTTATGCCCTTTAACTTGTTTAATTCCTTTATTCTTACTTTGCATACTTCAAGCAGCTCTCTTATTTGCTGAACAGGCAAATCTGCAAGTTGCGACTTATGATGTTGTGTTTCTACGATTATTTCATGTATTCCATAAGAATCTCGCTCTAAAAAAAACTTTTTTGACTTAGGCCTTGCACTTCCTTTCTTTTCAACAGCTGGGAACTTATTCAAAAACCATCTCATCTTCCAAGCTTCCTTATATTCAACCCTTCCAATTTCTGGCGGTGTCAAATGCTCATTCGATGGACAAAAAAAACATGTTTTTGTTTGCTCCTTTACATCTGTTCTTTTAAACTCCCGAGGTCTTTTGCTTCTTGAAGTAGCATAATAAACCCATCTGTTAAGAATGTAATCTTTTCTTATTATACCCATCTTAAATATAAATTCAAAATAGAATTATTTAAACCTTTTGAATTTTATTCTTAAAAACCCAATAGATTAGAGAATGGTTGACTATAAACCGCCTTGGTATAAAATATAAATAAATCAAATCCAGCACATAGTGTGATAAAAGTCCGATTGTAAAGATTAACGCAAATTGATTGTAAAGAGATAAGACCAGCATCAATAATAGAAATTCTATAGTGTGGGATACCAACAGAATGCCAATAACATTAGAAAAATTGTTTTCACTTACATTTTTAATGTAAAATTTATAAGATTTAATAATACTGAGATCTTGGTATTTATAAACGTACCAAAAATAATGGTCAATATCTATTAAAACTCCGCCGACAATTATAAAAACCACCTTCCAACTGTATAATGGATAAAATGCTGCTGCAATTATCAAAGATACCCATAAATGCACTGATGTTTTCATTTTGCGATTATTTTTTGGTTGGATTTATAAATTTTTACATAAACTTTAAAAATTATAGCTCAATATCTCAAATTATGGAATTAGAATCAATAAAAGAAAAAATACCAAAAGAATTGTACGAAATTCTTGAAAAAGAGATAACAATGCTGAGGCCTGAACAGGAAAAATCCATCAAAAATGGGCTTTTAGAAGGAAAAAATTTGTTAGTTTGCACTCCGACAGCATCTGGAAAAACTTTGATAGCAGAGCTTGCATCTCTAAAGTCAATTATTGAAG
>JACPMP010000010.1 GCA_016185915.1 Candidatus Woesearchaeota archaeon | reverse complement strand
GTATCCTCGAGTTTCTAGTTCCTTCTTTAGCCATGGAAACCAATTCTCTTGCGGATGCCCATAAATTCCAGGAATAATGAAGAAGTTCATTTTATCTTTTCAACGATCGAAATAAATTCTCTAACATCCTTCTCCAATTCTTCCGTAATCGCTTCATATACTAGCTTATCATTTATCTGCCCATATTGGTGTGCTATGAAGTTTCGCATTCCCTTTGCATCTTTTAAATGGTTATAAATCTCATTATCTATTACTCCATTTTCTTCCAATATTTTGAATGAATCTATATCATCTTCAGGAATTCTAAATTTTTTTTGGGTAATTACAATAAATGCCATATCAGTAACCGCCTCAATCACCTTCTCAAAGTATCTTTCACATGCTGCTCTGACAATTTTATTTGATTCGTATCCTTCAAGTGTATTCGGCACAGTCTCCATTAATTCGTCCAAATACTTTTGAATTTGATTTATTTTTTCATTTATCTTGCTCAAGTGGCTTCACCTAAAATTTTCCTTGTTCTAATGAAAAAATCCTCATCTTTTAAGTATTTTATACTAAACAGATTATTATCAAAATCTTCTTTTTTATATAATATTTTATGTGAGCTGGCAATTGAGCGCTTAATTTTCTGCGGAAGAACATTAAACACTTGTACATCTACTTTAGTGGAAAAATTGCCTAAAATTCTTATTCTGAATCTGTCAGCATCCTCTTTTTCTATATTGTCAAACACAACACATACGTCTATATCAGACCTTGGTGTGACAATGCCCGTTACTCTTGAACCAAAAAGAAGTATTGCTTCAATCTTATCTTTCAATTTATCCTGCAAGATTACATTAACAGCTTTGTAGATAATTTTCCTTGCATCTTGGTCTTTTTTCAATCCAAACTCATCCTCAAATTTAGATATTTCTCTAATAAAAGCTAATTTTGGCTTGATATCCCTGCTTAACCTGTTCCTCTCTGATTGTTTTAATGTTAATCCATCTATTTGTTTGGAGATTATCTCTAATTCCTTTTTGCCAAATATTTTTCTTGCATTTTTGTTAGTTTTTAAAAATTCTTTAAATATCAAAATAATCACCATTTAGGTTATAATAACTATTATAAAGGTTATTTAGTATTTAAAGGTTTTGGTTATTTTATTTTTGCATAAAATAATGCGTCACTAAATTTTCTATCTTTTAGGAAATGCTTTCTTAATAAGCCTTCATACTTAAATCCATTTTTCTGCAAAACACGGACAGAAGCTGTATTTTTTGAGAATACATAAGCATAAATCCTTTTCAATTTTAATTTTTGAAGTCCATAATTTGTAACAACATTTACAACTTGAGTCATAACACCTTTTTTCCAATAGCTCTTTCCTAAATAATAACCGATTCCAGCTTTATGCTTTTCTATGCTATGTAAATCTATACCTCCAACTAATTCTCCATTAATTTCGATTGCAAAATCAATTCTATTTGGATGTTTTTTCTTTCCTGTGTTTATACAAGATTTAATCCATTTTTTTGCATCTTTTAACGTGTAAGGATAAGAAATATTAGACATGTACCTGCTTACATCTTTATTATTAAGATTTTCAATTATAGATTCCCCATCCCCTTTTCTATAAGGTCTCAAAATAAATCTTTTTGTTTTTATGACAACCATCTTATTTTCTCAAAAACCCGCTCAAAGTAATCTGCTCATCCCTCTTAGAGCTTAAATAAATAACCTGCCCTTCCCTGCTTCCATATCTGTAAACAGAAATGCCTTTGCATCCGAGCTCATAAGCCATCATAAAGATTTTTTCAACATCTTCAACAGATGCATCCTTTGGCAAAGTTACAGTTTTTGAAATTCCATTATCGACATATTTTTGAAATGCAGCCTGCATTCTTACATGCCATTCTGGAGCAATGTCCGAGCCGACAACAAAGGTTTTTTTTAATTCTTCTGGAATTTCTGTTATGTTTTGGATTGAACCTTCTTTGTTTATTTTTTCAACAATTTCGTCATTATACAATTTATATTGATTTAATGTTTTTTTTAATTCTTCATTGAAATAAACTAATGTTTTGCCTTCTGCAGTTCTTCTTGCATAGCTTAAAGCAAACAATGGCTCAATTCCGCTTGAAACATCTGCAATAATGCTAATTGTTCCTGTTGGTGCGATTGTCGTTCTTGTTGCATTCCTTAAAAGCATATGGCAGCCCTTGAAATATCTGCTTTTTCTGTTCCAAACGCTATTTTTCCATTCTGAAAATGCTCCTCTTTTTTGAGCTAATTGAAGAGACGCAACACTTGCCTCTTTTGAAATAAAATTCATAACCTCTCCTGCTGTCTTAACTCCTTCCTCTGAATCATAAGCAATGCTTAACTTAACTAGCATATCTGCAAAACCCATTACTCCTAAACCAATTTTCCTATTTTTATAAACGATTTTTCTATTCTCTTTTAAAGGATAATCGCACATATCTATTACATTATCGAGAAAGTGAACTGCTGTATGCGTTATTTTTTTTAGTTTTTCAAAATTGATTTTTTTATTCTCGGCAATGTTTGACAGATTAATGCTTCCAAGGTTACAAGATTCATAAGGCAATAACGGCTGCTCGCCGCAGCTGTCAGTTGATTCAATTGCGCCAAGCTTTGGTGTTGGGTTGAATTCATTAATCCTGTCTGTGAATATCACTCCAGGATCACCATTTAGCCATGCCTGCTCGCAGATAATCCTGAAAATTCTCCTAGCGCTTTCTTTCTTAACAAATTTTTTTGTTCTTGGATTTATCAAATTATAAGGCTTATTTTTCTTTACAGCTTCTATAAATTTGTTAGTTATTGCAACTGACACGTTGAAGTTAGTCAAAATATTTTCCTTGCTTTTTACTGTTATGAAATCCTCAATATCAGGATGGTCAAAATTTAAGATGCCCATATTAGCTCCTCTTAAAGTCCCCCCTAATTTGATTTGCTCTGTCGCAGCATCAAATATCTTCATAAACGAAACTGGGCCAGAGGTAAATCCAGCGCTTTCTATGATGTCCCCCTTTGGCCTTAGCTTTGAGAAGTTAAATCCAGTTCCTGCTCCAGTTTTGTGTATTAATGCTGTATCATGCAGTGTTTTGAAAATGGAGCTTATATCGTCTTCAATTGGAAGCACAAAACAGGCAGCTAATTGCTGCAGTTTTCTTCCTGCATTAAGCAGAGTTGGAGAATTTGGCAGAAAATCAAGCGAAGCCATTAAATTGTAAAATTCTTCTTCTGTTTTCTTAACATTCTTCATTGAAGATTTGTATTTTGCATCCGCTAATGCAATATTCTTAGCAGCTCTTCTAAATAAATCTTCTGGCTTTTCGATTACTCTGCCTTTTTTATTTTTTATTAAATATCTCTGCTCAAGTATCAGCAATGCGTTTTTTGATAAATCCCTTTTTGATTTTGGCATTTTATTGATGTAGAGATTATTGTTTATAAATATTGCTCAAATCCAAAACAAAAAACTTTATATAAAATCAAATCAAAGAATCCAATATGGAGCATTTGTCAATAAAAGATATCCATGACAGACTTTCTGAGCTTGAGGGCTGGGAAATGATTGGGCACGAGATTACAAAAGAATTTCATTTTAACGATTTTAAGGAAGCAATGGAATTTGTGCATAAAGCAGGAGAAGAATCAGAAAGAATTAAGCATTTCCCCGACATTATTATCAGAAACAACAGAGTTACAATAAACCTAACTACGCATGAAGCAAATGGCTTGACTTATGATGATTTTAAACTGGCAAGGATTATTGAGCAGTTGGTTTGAATAATTAATAGAATTATGCGAAGGTGCAAAGAGGTATAAGGGAGCTTAAGCATAAATAAATCGTGGCTATTCGACTAAAATCACATTAATCTTGATGCTACGCAACCCATAAATGGAACTATCAGGAACAAAAGTAGAAAGATTATCAACCATTTTAGCTGTATGTTTTTCTTGATTGCGTAGTAAATAATAACAATGTAAGAAACAATAGGTAGGGCATACAACAAAAGATAGATTGAAGCAGCATTAGGCAACCTGTCGAATGGAACTAGTTCTGTTGTTGAAAAACCAAGGATTCTTAAAATGATTGCTATTCCTCCAGGAATCAAAAATGCAATCATATACAAGGTAGTCCCAACCAAACCAATAGGGTTCCATAATTCACTGATTCCACCATTACCGATTGCAAGTATCACAGCAAGTGAAAGGTATAATAAAGGGAAAAAATACCACTTTGTTGCAGTTTTCCAAAACCCTTGAATTATATAATCCATTTTTCGCATATTCCAATAATTTTAAAATAACTTAATAAAGTTATCGTTTTTATTTTTTAATTTTCGTTAATGGCAAAATTACATTTCAATATTCAATTCCTTTTCTCGCAACAATCCCTTTCTGCCATGGATGCTTGACTCTGTTTACAACACTTACATAATCAGCAGTTTCAATTAATTCCTTTGGCGCATCCCTTCCTGTCAAAACCAATTCAACTTTTCCATGATTTTTTATTAAATCCAAAACTTCAGGCAATGGGATTAAGCCCTTTTCCAAGACACAATTTATCTCATCTAAAATTACAACATCATAATCGCCGCTTTTAATGATTTTCTTCGCATGCTCCCAGCCCTGCATTGCAGCATCTTTTTCTTTTATGTCCGGCTGGAAAACAAACCTGCTTGTTTTGTCTGTGAATTCTTTCAGATGCTTTTGCTTTTCTCTCAGTGCATCAACCCCAAACTGGTCAATAACAAATCCCAATTTTTCAGCGCTGTACAATTCACCAGTGTAACCGCTTTTCAGAAACTGTATCATATGAACTCTAAGATTATTCCCAATCGCTCTTAGAGCTAATCCTAATGAAGATGTTGTTTTTCCTTTGCCATCTCCGGTTATGACATGAACTAAGCCAAGATTCTCTTTACTATCATCCCCTTTTACTTTTATTGGAGACTTTATTTTTGTTAAAGTCATTTTTAAAATTTGATTTGGTATGCAACTTTAATTTTTCAATCCGCGACTTCGTCGCAAAATCTTGTGCTCGGCTTACTTCTTCTGCCATTGAAGTTCGCCTCGCAAATTTATTTTATTTTGGTATTATTTCGATTATTGAAATTTAATTTATTATTGGATTTTTTATTAATTGAATTAATTTTTTGATGGATATGACTGCCAACAAAATTGCATCTCTTTTTTAGGATTCAAATTTAAAGTAAAAACGGAAGAAACATAAAATAATTACATGCAAAGTCCCCAGCCGCAGCTTGGGCATGTTAAGCAGCCTTCTTTAATCTCTACTTTTGTTCCACATTCTGGGCAATTTTTTATAGCTGCTTTGCTCATTGGTTGAGTGTTATTTTCATTTTCCTCAAATACCAAGCCCGATTCTGATTC
>JACPMP010000009.1 GCA_016185915.1 Candidatus Woesearchaeota archaeon | reverse complement strand
TCATGGCGGCATTTTAGGAGGTATATCAACTGGAATGCCCATTGTGATGAGGGCAGTTGTAAAGCCAGCATCAAGCATTTTGAAAAAGCAAAGAACAATTAATTACAAAACAATGAAACAAGAAATAATATCTGTTGAAGGACGTCATGATCCTGCTACAATTATAAGATTTCCTCCAATAGCAGAAGCAATGACTGCAATTGTCTTAGCAGACCATATGCTAATGGCAGGGAAGATTAATCCAGACACATTAATAAAGTGAGTTCTTTATGGAAAAAATAACTGTTGGGATAATTGGCGGCACAGGCCAAATGGGGCAATTTTTCAAGAAATTTTTTGAGAATAATGATTGTAAGGTTTTGGTTTCTTCAAGAAGAACAAAGTCAAAACCAATAAATTGTGCTAAACAAAGTGATATTGTTTTGGTTTCCGTACCTATAGATGCAACAGTTGATGTAATTAAAAAAATAGGCCATCTCATAAATGAAGAATCATTATTAATAGACACAACATCAATCAAAACAGAACCTGTAAAGGCAATGCTAAAATATTCTAAGTGTGAAGTAATAGGTATGCATCCTGTGTTTGGGCCTAATGTAAGTTCTCTGAAAAATCAGACAATCGTGTTATGTCCAGCAAGAACAAAAAAATGGATTAAATGGCTAGTAAATATTTTTGAAAAAAATGGCGCTAAAATAAAGGTTACTACTCCAGAAAAGCATGATGAAATGATGTCTATAATTCAGGGCTTAAACCATTTCAGCACTTTAAGCGTAGCTTATGCAATGAAAGAGTTGGGGGTAAGTATCGAAGAAAGTCTTGAGTGCACAAGCCCAATATATAAATTGAGAATGGCAATGGTTGGCAGAATCCTTAACCAAGATCCAAAACTATATGCAAATATAGAAATGATGAATCCTAAAAACAAAAAGGTGTTGGCTGCTTACTTAGCTTCATCCAAAAAACTTCAAAGAATAATTGAAGCAAAAAACACAAAAGAATTTATAAAATATTTTAATGAATGCGCTGAATTTTTTGGGAATTTTAAGAAAGAAGCAGAAGAAATGAGTGATTATTTGATAGAAAAAATGGTGGAAAGGGAGAAATGAAAATCGCAACTTTAGGGCCACAAGGGACTTTCAGCCATGAGGCTGTATTAAAATATGACAAAAAGGCAAAAATATTATTTGTTGATACATTAAGGGATGTTTTTGATTATGTAGAAAAAAACAAGGCTGATTTGGGGATTGTGCCTATTGAAAATTCTGTTGCTGGCACTATTGGGCAAACTTTGGATTACTTAATGCAATTTAAACTTAAGATAAATGCCGAGGAAATACTTCCGATAAGCCATAATTTAGTTGGTCTTGGGGGGATTGATGATATAAAAATTCTTTACATTCACCCCCAGACTTACGAGCAATGTGAGTTATTCATTAGAAAAAATTTCCAAAATGTGGGGATAGTCCAAACATCAAGCAATGGAAAATCAGCTGAAATAATTTCAAAATCGAAAGATAAAAAAATTGCTTCAATAATACCTAAGATTGCAGTTGAAATATATGGTTTGAAGATTCTTAAAAAAGATGTGCAAGACAACCGTTTTAATGTTACACGATTTTTGGTAATAGCAAAAGATGATGGCAAAAAAACAGGCTATGACAGGACAAGCATTGCTGTTTATCCGCAAATTGACAGGCCTGGATTGCTTTATGAAATACTTGGACAATTTGCAAAGAGAAAAATAAATCTTACAAAAATTGAATCAAGGCCTTCAAAAGGCAAACTTGGGGATTATATCTTTTACATAGATTTTGAGGGCCACAAATCAGAAAAAAATGCAGCGGAAGCGCTTAAAAAACTCGAGGAAAAGGTATTTGTAACAGTGCTTGGAAGTTATCCAAGGAAATATTAGAATGGACATAAAAAAATTATCTGAATCATTAAATCCAGTCGAAAGAAAAGTTTTGAAGGTATTGGATAATTTTAGCTCTTTTTCCGATATTGTCAAGGTTACAGAATTAAAAGAGGTTGAAGTGATGAGGGCATTGCAATGGTTACAAAATAAAAATATAATAAAAATTAAAGAAGAGCAAAAAGAGATTGTTTATCTTGATGAAAACGGTTACAACTACTTGAAATACGGATTGCCAGAAAGGAGATTTCTTGAGGTGGTAAAAGACAAAGCAGGTATTAGTGATATAGCAAAGAAAACCGGGCTTAGCAATGAAGAAGTTGCCGTCTCTTTAGGCGCTTTAAAATCGAAGGCGGCAATTGAAATAATAAAAGATAGTGGGATAATTATTTTTATTACTGATAATGGCAGGAATTTGCTGAAGCGAGGATTTATTGAAGAGCAATTTCTGAAAGAGCATTTTCCTAAAGAACTAAACTCCCTTAATGAAGAAGAAAAATTTATTTTAGATAATTTAAGAAAAAGAAAAAAAATTGTAAAAGTTGAATTAGTAAAAGTCATTAGTGCAGAGCTTACAGAACTGGGTGAAAAGCTAATAAAGGAAAAAATTGAAGAGGGCTTGTTGGAAAGAGTAATTCCTTCATTAATAAAAACAGGAGCTTGGCAAGGCAAAAAATTCAGGCGCTTTGATGTCAAGATTAATGTTCCTTCTATATTTGGAGGAAGAAAGCAGCATTATAGAAGATTTCTTGATGAAGTCAGGCAAAAGTTTGTCGCTCTTGGATTTGAAGAGATGACGGGGCCGATTGTTGAAACCGATTTCTGGGATATGGATGCTTTATTTATGCCTCAATTCCATGCAGCAAGAGACATCCATCAAGCATATTATATAAAAGAGCCAAAACATGGAAAGCTTGATGAAGTGTTGGTTAAGAAAGTTAAAGAATCTCATGAAAATGGATATGAAACGGGAAGCAAGGGGTGGTGCTATGAATTTGATGCAAAAAGGACTCATAGGCATATGCTAAGAACACAAACAACAGCTTGCTCAGCAAGAATGCTTGCTTCAAAAGACTTGAAGATTCCTGGCAAATATTTTGCCATTGCAAGGAATTTTAGATATGATGTTGTTGATGCAACCCATTTGCCAGATTTCAATCAAACTGAAGGAATTGTTGTTGAAGAAGGGCTTAATTTCAGGCATCTTAAAGGTTTACTCAAAATGTTTGCAGAGGAATTTGCTGAAACTGATCAAATTAAGATAACTCCAGGATACTTTCCATTCACAGAGCCGAGTGCTGAATTGCATGCAAAGCATCCAGAGCTTGGATGGATTGAGTTAGCTGGCTCAGGCATTTTCAGACCAGAAATGGTCAAGCCGCTTGTGGGAAGAGAAGTTCCTGTTTTAGCTTGGGGTATTGGCATAGACAGAATTGCAATGTTTAAGCTTGGAATTAAGGATATAAGGCAATTATTTTCGCATGATTTGGAGTTTTTAAGAAATGCTAAGGTGGTTTGAAAAAAAGAATGAAAATAATCAAAAATCAAACAACATTAAATAACCAAAACAAAAACGAGAGCGATTTTTTCTGTAAAGCAGGAAGAAAGTAAACCGCTTCAACCGCAAAATCAGTTGACGCTTTAATCAAGTTGGATTTCGCTTCACTCAATCCAACGAATTGGATCAATAGGCGAGGAAAAATTCAATGGCAGAAAGAATTTTTCCGAGCACAAGATTTTGTGCTGAAGGCACGGATTGAAAATAAAAAATTATTATAAAGTCAATAAATCAATTAAAAATGCCAACTATAACATTTTCATTAAAAGATTTGCAGCATTTAGTAGGGAAAAAACTAAGCATTGAGGAAATTCAAGAGCTTGCGCATTATGGCAAAGGTGATTTTGAAAGCTATGATAAAGAAACTGATGAAGTAAAGATAGATTTTGGTGACACAAACCTTCCCTATTTGTGGAGTGTTGAAGGCTTTGCAAGATTGATTAAAGGTGTTCTTGGTTTGCAGAAAGGCATTCCTGAAATTAAGATAAATAAGGGGGATTATCAGGTTATTGTTGACAAATCAATATTAAAATACAGACCTTATATAGCTTGCTTTGCTGCAAAAGGGCATAAAATTGATGATTATTTAATTAAGCAAATAGTTCAATTGCAGGAGAAGTTCTGCGAAACTTATGGCAGGAGAAGGCAAAAAGTTTCAATTGGTTTGTACTCTTACAAAAGATTGGCTTTTCCCGTGCATTACAAGGCAGTTGATCCTCTTTCTGTAGAGTTTGTGCCGCTTGAGTTTAAAGCGAAAATGAACCTGAAAGAGATTTTGGCGGAGCATCCGAAAGGAAGGGACTATGCATGGGTTCTTGAGGGCTTTGAAAAATATCCCATCTTAATTGATGACAAAGATGAAGTTCTAAGTTTTGTACCAATTATAAACTCAAACTTTACAGGAAAGCTTGAAGTTGGAGATGAAAACATATTT
>JACPMP010000008.1 GCA_016185915.1 Candidatus Woesearchaeota archaeon | reverse complement strand
GGAGCAGATTACATAGTCACAGGCGACAAGCACCTGCTTGACCTAAAGGAATATGAGCGGATAAAGATAATAACGGCGGCGACACTGGTTGGGATTATGCGGCCCAGCTAAGGCGAAGAGAAATTGCGGTCCGGAAGCCATTCAGATAGCCAAATTCGTGGCCATTTACGCGGTTGCGTGGCTTGTGGCGGTGTGGTGGGCGTGGGGGGGGCGAAGGGGGATAGGCGTGGCGAATAACTGCCCTGACGTTTTTCCATGATTTATGAAAAAAATTCGATTATTTTAGGAAAAAAGAGAAAGTATTCGCTCATGTTGGAAAATTTACGGGAAGTAAGAGAATTTTTCCGGAATTTTCTAGGAAAGAGCTATTAAGAACCTTTTTGTAATAAAGGGCATGGTTAATAAATTGCCAGAGTTTGAAGGATACACAGTTGATGTACGTTTAAGGCAATTCAGGAGAGTACACCAGCAAAGCATTGAGTTTATAGATTTTGACTCAATAGAAGGTGAGAGAATTTTAAGTAAATATAGAAAATATTTAGATTCAAAAGGAGACACTAATAAATCTAATCAATCTTAAGACAGTTTACTTTTGAAATATTTCTCTACTTCTTTATCAACAAAATAAACATAGCATCCTTTCATACCCCTAGACATTAAAACTCGATAAATATTTCTGACATACATGTCAAAATTTGGTCTGTCCTTCTTCTTTTTAAGCATAGGATCTTTGTTTCCATCTACATTAGTCACTAAACAGTCTTTAATTGGATCATATTTTAGATCAAGACCAACAATAACACCAATGTAGTCAAACTCAAAACCTTGTACCGTATAAATACATCCAACCTGCTTTATGCCTTCGGGCTTATAAGCCCATTCATACCAATCGACATACCCATCTGGAGGTCTAATATTCACATGAGTTTCCCATGGCAAAGCAAAATCTCCAATTTTTACATCTTTGACCAAATTTCCAGTTTCGTCAAGTTTAGTAGACCACGACCAACAGTAGCCCGCCACGAGCCTAGCAGTCATTCCCCTTTGAGAATTTTTTTGTTTAATTATTTCATAGAGCTTCTCTGCTGAATCGAAGATCTGAAAATCAAATTTTTCTTCTTTTCTTAAAATTCTTTTGTTATCAGTATGTCCTAAAACATATTCAAGCCAATCCAGATAGTTATCAGAGCCATTGCATCTAAACTGTGAAGTTAATTCCGCTTCTTCGACTGTTTTTCCCATTGTTTTGGCAACTTTACCAATAAGAGAAGTATTTCCAATTTCGGTACCTCTTATAACTTGCTTGTCATCGATAAAAAAGATAGAGGTTTTTGCGCATCTAATCAGTTGTTCTACTTGAGGCATTTCCGTTCTAAATTCTCTTCTCGTGAAACGAGAATTTGATTTTTCGCCTATTCTATGAGCTTCATCAACAATTAAAATATCGATATCGTTTTCAGTGGTTCTAGACGGCACATACGGGTTTAAATTCGTAAATAATATTTTTGCATTAACTTCTCCAGCTTTCTGACCACGTTCCATTTTGTATTTAATTGCTTCTATCAAAGGTTTTGACCTAGATGCAAAGAATATTTTATACTTTTTTTCGTGATGCCCTGCAAATTCAGCTAAGATGTGCAGAGCAATAACAGTTTTTCCAGTTCCTGGTCCGCCCTTAACAATAACTACACTATTCTCTTGTTTATCTTCTGCTTTCTTGATTTTATCAATAATTATATTTCGTGCGTAAATTTGTTCTTCTAGCAGATTAAAATCAGATTCTTTTTTAATAATATTGGAAGCGTTATCCAAAAGTTTTCTTGATGGTCGCTTTGGTGATTCCATGAATTTATTAAAAATATCAAAGCCTTCTTGTTGACTTAGTAAATCTTTTAATCGATCTGCTAATTTCTGTATGTCATTTTTCGTATATATTGGAAATTTATCAACAACCTCCATATACCTTTTATCAAATAATCCTTCCCCTTCCTTAAAGTTATAATTCGGGCAATAAGCGCAGCCAATTAGATCGACGGCTTGTTCTTCGAAGATTTCAACAAAACCTATTAGATAGTTATTATAACCTTGGACTTGCTGAGAAGGGTGAGCAACCTTTCTTTCATTTCCACCGATATAAGTTTCAACAAAATTCCCTTCTATTGAAAGTGGTTCAACTTTTTGCCATTGCTTCATCTCGATATGGACTATCACTCCTTTATCCTGTTTGTTTTTGCCGAACAACAAACAATCAATTCTTGTTTGAGCGTATGGTAGCTGATATTCAAAAGAGAGATATATATTTTTTAATCCGCTTAATTCTATCAAGTTCTTAACTGTTTTCCCAGTATCAATCCATGAACCGTATTCTGTCTCTCCTTTAGATCCATACAATCTAAAAAAATTAGCTTGTAACTTATCTGCAAAAGTGTTATGCAATACGTCACTAAAGAATTCGTCTTGTGGAGAGTGATAAATCACATCATTGTTTATCATTTTCAGTACTCCGTATACTTTTTGTTTGAACCTTTTGCCTTCTCAACAGGATACTTCTCCTCATTTTTAAGCATTTTTTTGCTAAAGGCGTCTGAGAGGTCAATTTCGTATCTTTGTGCAATACGTAAAACAAAGTAGAGCGTATCTGCAAGTTCTTCTGTAACCTCTTTTTTCTTATCAACAGTATTCATTAAGGCTTCCACTTCTTCCTTAGACCTGAAGCGAAAATGATCAAGCAATTCTGCAGCTTCGGTAACAATCCCTATTGCAAGATCTTTTGCGTTATGATATTGTTCCCAATCCCTTTCATCGCAGAATTTCTTTGCACGATCCTTCAGTTCCTGAATTGTGCTTTTTGAGTCCATTTTAAGTCATGCCGCATTTATGTGCTTTTAATGATTATGACAAACAATCCAGTAACATTATTCAAATACTCAGTAACTCCCCCACCCCCTCCCCCCTTCCCCACCTGCAATACCGTCACTCTCCGCTGGTGCCTGGGAGCTTGCCTTGGAGGAGCTCTAGGGCGCCTGTTCGCAACTACGTTTTCATCTTCATCTTCACTTCCAGCTTCAGCTTTAATAATTTTTTGCCGGTCTTACCCCTGAACGATTCCCTTGGTGTCTTTAATCATGTCCTGGCAAATGCCAAGAAGTTCCTCCACTTTCTGCTTATCAATCTCTATGATGGGCGTGTACTGGTACTTCTCACGCATAGGAATCACCTTATCTTCACCCATATCAGCACTGATGGCG
>JACPMP010000148.1 GCA_016185915.1 Candidatus Woesearchaeota archaeon | reverse complement strand
TCTCCGACATTTGTTCCTATTGCTGTAACCATTGTGGTTATCTCTTCGTTCTCAAAGATTTTATTTAAGCGTGCTTTCTCCACATTTAATATCTTGCCTCTTAATGGCAGTACTGCTTGAAATTCACGATTTCTGCCCTGCTTTGCGCTACCCCCAGCTGAATCGCCTTCGACAATAAACAATTCGCATTTCGCAGGATCTTTCTCAGAGCAATCAGCCAATTTTCCAGGCAAAGAGCCATGGTTTAGAGATCCTTTTCTTCTTGTCAATTCTCTTGCCTTCTGGGCCGCTTCTCTTGCCTGGGCTGCATTAATGCATTTATAGATAATTGATTTTGCTACTTGCGGGTTTTCCTCAAGATAAGAGCCAAGCGAATCGTTAACAACAGAATCAACTAGTCCCTTAATTTCAGAATTGCCAAGCTTTGTTTTTGTTTGTCCTTCAAACTGGGGCTCTGGCACTTTAATCGAGATAACAGTTGTTAAGCCCTCCCTTGTGTCCTCGCTTGTAAGCTTAACTCCCTTTATTTTGTTTTTCTCAATGTAATTGTTCATAACCCTTGTCAACGCTGTTTTGAACCCAATTAAATGAGTGCCTCCTTCATAAGTATTGATAGTATTGGCAAAAGAAAAAACATTTTCCTGATAGCCATCATTATACTGTAAAGCATATTCAAACTGCACACTATTTTTTGTTTTATTTAAGTAGATAGTTTTATGTAATGGGTTTTTGTTCTTGTTTAGGTACTCTACAAAAGAAACTATGCCTCCATCATAATGGAACTCATTTTTCTTGTCAGCTCTTTCATCTTCTATGATAATCTTAAGCCCTTTATTCAAGAATGCTAGCTCTCTTAACCTGCTTGACAGAATTTCAAAGCTGAACTCTGTTGCTGAGAAAATATTGTCATCAGGCAAAAATTTTACAGTTGTGCCTGTTTCTTTGGTATCCGCATCTCCGATTATTTTTAATTCTGTGACTGGCTTGCCATATTGGTATTTCTGCCGGTATATTTTTCCGTTTCTTTTTACTTCAACAATCAGTTCTTTGGACAAAGCATTTGTTACAGAAATTCCGACTCCATGCAAGCCGCCGCTGACTTTATAGACTTTTTTGTCAAACTTGCCGCCAGCATGCAGCTTAGTCATGACAACCTCAACAGCCGGCTTGTTCAATTTTGGATGCGTATCTACAGGGATGCCTCTGCCATTGTCGCTTATTGTAATAAAGCCGTCTTTATGAATTATAACAGAAATCTTGTTGCAGAATCCTGCCAATGCTTCATCAATTGAGTTGTCAACTGCCTCATAAACAAGATGATGGAGACCTTTTGTAAATGTATCACCTATATACATACTTGGACGTTTTCGTACCCCATCAAGCCCTTCCATTACCTTAATGGTTTCAGCAGTATAAGATTCTTCTTCAACCATATTTTATTCTCCTATTTTATATTTCATACAATCTGGAATCCATGGTCTAATAATCTCAATTAATTTTTTAGAATCATTCTTACTAAATCTTAAGTAATAATATTTTTTATCTCTGAAGCCTATTGTTGGGTCTAAACCGAATTTTTTATTAAAAAATTCCTTCATTATTTTATGTTCTTCGATGTTAAATGAGTTTGTGCACAAAATAATATATTCTTGTTTTTTACTAAAGCTTCCATCATCGCAAACCCATACGGCAAGACTTCTTGGATTTAGATGTTCTAATGAAGCTTTATCAACTATCTTTGAATTATTTTTATAGAACAACTCCCTATAATAGTTGAAAACAGGATGTGTTTTTGTTGCAAAATCAATAAAATTGGAATATTTATTATTGACTTTTCTTTGAACTTCTCTAAATTCAGATACCTCAAATTCTTTCAATATATTTGCTTTCCATTGTGCATATTCTTTTTGTTTTATAGAGTGCGTGAATCTAAAACACGAGTTTCTTTCTCTTTGCCTTATAGACGCATCACCCAATAAGCTTCCGATAATTAAATCATGTTCTGTTTGTTTCAAGAAAAGCAATGGATTTTCTTGTATATCTAAGTTCCACTTTAATACCAATTTTAATAAGTCTCTTGCAGAATTTTTGTAAATGTCATATTTTTGTGCAAAAATTCTGAGTTCCTTATTAGTTTTCAATCTAGCCAATATACTTGCTTTGCTTTTCTCTAAATGTGGAAAATAATAAAGTATCCTTCCTTCGTCTTTTGCAAGGGCAAGTGTTCTTTGCTTAATTTTTAATTCCTTTGATAAGGTCAACATATCACCCTTTCTTTTTATTTTGTGATATAGGTCAATTACATTGATTTTTTTCCTTACAGCACTTAAGCCGGCCAAAACTTGTATGTCTTTTGCTTCGTAGCTTGATTCATTTTGAACGGAATCTTGCTGAATTTGTTGCTCTTGTTCCATTTTTATTTAGTTATTTTAATTGATTTTCCTTATTGAATTGGATTTTTAATGAGTTTTTCGGTAAAAATGTGAGCGAGTTCGCAACGAGCTCACTCGCAGGTCACTGTTCAATCGCTATTGGGTTTTTGTAATGTTTCCTTCAGTTACTGTTTTTGTGCTACTTGCCCTTGACAATTGGGCACTTCCAATAAACTTTTTTGTCATTAATTTTTATTCAAAAATAATCAAAATCAACAATAATCTATTTCTAGTTTTCTGTCTAATTTCAGATTATATGAAAATATAAAAACCACGAATTTCCCGTCTATAAAATAGTACCCAAATCTATTATTTTTAAAGCCCTTAACTATATAAACTTTTCGTTCCTAGAATGGCTTTTTAAGGTGAGAAAAGGCGGAATTTGAGGGTTTTAGCAATGTATGTAAGTTGATAAAAATTAGCTTCTACTCAAACAAACTCTCAATCCCTAATGTTTTAGAAAGAGCATCAAAATCATCTTTTACCTTTATAGAAAAATTTGTGACAAAAGGTCCTGTGAAATCTTTTATGATGGTAATGCTTTGCGGCAATCCTGTAAAATGCACGCCTTCCTTAACAACCTCATAACCCTTGTCTGACAAATTCTTTATTAATTTTTCAACTAAAATTGGGATTTCGTTTATTGCTCTCGGTACGTCATTGAAATTATTTATTTTTAGATTCTCCAAATTTAAATCAAATTGTCGGTATAGCCTCACTTTATCATTTAGTGCATATTATCCAAATAGCCATATCTGTTTCCTATTTCAACCCCTTCAAGCAGCCTTTCACAGTCTCTGCATAGGTAAGGGTCGCTTAATGCACTTTTCATAATGAAAACTCCGCAATTAATACAAATATATCTTGCCATGTTTACCTCATTTTTATATTTGCATCTTTTTTATGCAGCATCTTCATACCCATTCATAAATGCTTCTTCAATTGGGCTCAGTTCATCATCATCAAGCAATGATTCTCGCACATTTTTTGAATATATGTTAATATCATCATCACTATTTTCTTCTTCACTATAAAATCTCTTTTTTAGCATATAATCGCCCCCTTTGCTTAACTATTGTTAAGGTCATATAAATAATTAACCTATATAACATATATATCATATAAACAAGAATTTTTCTATATATTATGTA
>JACPMP010000147.1 GCA_016185915.1 Candidatus Woesearchaeota archaeon | reverse complement strand
TTTATCGGCAATGACGCAGGGCCAATGCATATTGCAGCTGCGCAAGGCGTCAAAACCATTGGATTGTTCGGGCCTAATTTGCCAATAAGGTTTGGGCCTTATGGAAAAGGAAATACAAGCTTGTACAAAGGATATAACTGCGAATTCAGCCCTTGCATTAACGTGCATAAAGGGCAGGTGCCTGACTGCTTGTATCCAAGAAACAGCAATGACTACCAGAAATGCATGAAGAATATAAGCGTTAATGATGTGTTGAAAGAAGTTGAGAAATTGATTTAAACTACGTGCCTGTACTCCCCATACGTAAAAAAGCCGACTAACTGCTTTGTTCTTGCCAGCTTTGGAAACAAATCTTTTTCCAATGAAACCGCATTTTCAAATATCTCAAACACTTCAGGATTAAAAATATAGATTCCTGCATTGACTATATTGGTGGAATACTGCTTTGGCTTTTCCTGAAAATCCACAATCAAGTCGCCGTCAAGAATTGCTGTTCCATAGCTGCTTGTTTTTTCCCTTGTCATCAAGCCCATTGTTGCAAGCTTTTCTGCATCAATGTGCTTCTTTATCATTTTTAACAAATCAAAATTGTTGAAAGTGTCGCCGGACATTGCAATAAAACTGTTGTCTATTTTATCTTTAACAACTCTTAATGCATCTGCATTTCCTTTTGCTGGTTTTTCTATGACTTCAACATTTATCTTAGCGTTAGAGATTTCATTCAGAAGCAAATTAATGTTTTTGGTGTGCTGAGTTATAATGTATATTTTTCTTATGCCGTACTTTGAAAAAAAATCAATTTGTTGTTTTATCAATGACATTCCTTTGATGTCTTTTAAAGCTAAAGCCTGATGCTCGCCTTTCAGCATCAAGACTGCTATGCCTACAGACTGCTCCTGCAAGCCTTTCTTTAGGAAATATTCCATAGCTTGTGACCTGCTTCTTATAATAGAGCCATCTACCTTTGAATCTATAAGTTTCAATAATGAATTGTCAACAGATATTGCTATTTTGGCTTTGCTCATGGTATGCAAAAGTAGTACAAAGTATTACTATTTATATTTTTATATTGTAGAATATATATTTCAAAAGCGAAAAGCTTATAAATAAGGTATGAAAAGTTCATACCAATGGTGTTAATTATGCAAAATGACATAAAAGCAATGATTGAGGAAAGCGCTGAAACAAAAAGAATGTGCCTAGGGCTAGCGCCTCAGATTGAAAAAGCTGCAGAACTGATAATTAACACATTAAAGAATAATAAAAAAATATTATTGGCAGGCAATGGCGGGTCTGGCACCCAAGCTGCGCACATTTCCGCCGAATTCATAGGAAGATACAAACTTGAAAGAAAGGGATTGCCGGCAATTGCTTTGACAACTGACTTGGCTGCAGTAACCGCAATCAGTAACGATTACGGCTTTGACAGGATATTTGAAAGACAGATTGAAGCTTTAGGCAACGAAGGAGATGTTTTTATTGCATTATCTACAAGCGGCAACTCGAAGAATTTAATCAACGCAGTTGAAGCTGCAAAAAAGCTTAATGTTCATGTGATTGGGCTTCTTGGCAAAGATGGCGGCAAGCTAAAAAACACCTCCAGTGTTGAGATAATTGCCCCTTCTGACAACACTCCTCGAATCCAGGAAGCCCATCTTATGATTTTGCATATTATTTGCGAAATAGTAGAAAAAGAATTATTTGGTTAAAATGCTCGACTTCAACAAAATAAAAACAATTTCTATAAAACAAAGAAAGAATAAAGTAAAGCTAAGCGGCTTAATTAAGCCTAAGAATTCCAAAATACTTTTTAATTCTGAAGAATTTAATGAGTTAATTGAAAAAATAATATATTCTTATAAAAATAATAAACAAATGATTCTTATGATGGGTGCTCATGTAATAAAAGTTGGCATGAGTTTGCTTATAATTGATTTAATGAAAAAAGGAGTGATAAATCATATTGCAATGAACGGTGCAGGCCCAATCCACGATTTTGAATTGGCTTTAATAGGGGAAACATCAGAGCATGTTGAGCAAACTATTGAAGATGGCACATTTGGAATGATTGAAGAGACTGGAAGCATTTTAAATGAGGCAATTAAAGAAGGCGCAGAAAATAATTATGGAATGGGCTATGCAATCGGCAAAAAAATAAATGATTTAAACTTGCCAAATAAAGAATATAGCATTTTGTATAATGCTTACAAATTAAACATTCCAGTCAGTGTGCATGTTGCAATTGGCACTGATATAATACATCAACACCCAAATTGCGATGGCGCTGCTGTCGGAAAAACAACTTACCAAGACTTTAAAATTTTTACTGAAAGCGTGAGCAAGCTTGAAGA
>JACPMP010000139.1 GCA_016185915.1 Candidatus Woesearchaeota archaeon | reverse complement strand
TTTGGGAAGATTTAAATAATTATTGTGTTTACTGAGTGCTATGGATACTGTTAGAAATAAAGGAGTATAGATATTGAATTCTTTTATAGGGTTTTTATAATTTGATAAATTATTTTTATTGTTTTTTGAATATTAATGCGTTATGTTAGATATAAAAGATAATCAACAACATTAATTTCACATCAATTAAAAACATTAAATAAAATCAATAATGACAAAATAAAAAATCAAAAAATGAAGCCAGTTGCCCATATAAAATTAAAAAAAGCAATGAATGTCAATGGACTAGTAGAGCAAATGAATTTAACAGGTGTCCTAGGGGCAGGAAGATTAGCAAAAGCAGTTAACATTTGTGAGGCAATGATTACAGACAAAGACTGCAAGGTTTTTCTTGGTTTAGCAGGTCCTTTGGTTCCTGGTGGAATGAGGGAAATAATAATTGATGCAATAGAGAGCAAATGGGTTGATGTTGTTGTCACAACAGGCGCTACTTTAACTCATGACTTGGGAGAGGCACTTGGCTATAGGCATTATCAAGGGAGTGCAGATGCTGATGACGAAGAATTACATAAAAAAGGATTTGATAGGATATATGAGTCTTATATGCCAAACAAAGTATATGAAGGAATGGAAGACTTTATTAACAAAAACTTTGAAATAATAAAAGACAAAAAATCAATTAAAGAATTTTTATGGGAACTTGGCAAATTAACTCCAAAAAAATCAATATTAAAGGCATGTTTTGAAAATAAAATCCCAATATTCTGCCCTGCAATATCAGATTCTGGCATTGGCTTGATGATTTGGGGGCAATTAGCAAAAGGCAGGAACATTGAAACAAGAACTTTTGAAGACTTAAAAGAGATAATTGACGTTGCATGGACTGCAAAAAAAGCAGGGGTAATTTATTTTGGCGGCGGAGTTCCAAAAAATTATATACAGCAAGCAATGCAGCTCGTACCGAAATCTGCTTCTTATGGGGTGCAAGTCACAATGGACAGGCCTGAGCCAGGTGGCAGTTCTGGAGCAGAACTGAAGGAAGGAATATCATGGGGCAAGCTAAACCCAAAAGCAAAGTTTGTTGACTTAATCTGCGATGCAACAATAGCAATGCCGATTATTTTTTGTGCATTGAAGGAAAGGATAAAGTGAGGTTAATTTTATGACAATGCAGGAATTGATTACAAACACATTAAGGAAATGCGTTTTATATGCTGCTGAAGCAAAGAAAGGCAAGGCAGGAAGGCCTCCAAAAGTGGACGAGCCTTTTCTGGAATATTTTTCAAGGAAAAAATAGAAAATAATAAAAATCAAAGATTTTTAAGCTTTCATTTTTCGCTATGCTCAAAATGAAAAGATTAAAAAAGAAGGCGAGTCTTAATATCAGGAAGGTGGGCGAAATGATAAAATTAATGCAAATAAAGCGGGCAATAAAATCCAATAAGAAATTATTGAAGCAGGAATATGGCGTAAAGGAAATAGGCATATTCGGCTCTTTTGCAAAAGGAAATCCAAAAAGAAAAAGCGACATAGATGTTCTTGTAGATTTTGATAAAGTGCCAGACTTGATTAAGTTTATTGAGCTTGAAAGAAAGCTTCAAACACTATTGGGGAAGAAAGTTGACCTTGTGAGAAAGCAGGCTATAAGGGAGGAGCTAAAAGACAGCATATTGAGGGAGTTGAAAATCGTATGAAAAGGGAGTATAAATTATTTATTCAGGATATAAAAGAGTGTATCGAGCAAATTGACAGATTTGTTGAAGATATGAATTTCAATGATTTTGTGAGTGATGATAAAACAAGCAGCGCTGTAGTAAGGAAGATTGAGATTATAGGCGAAGCTACAAAAAATATCCCAAGCGAAATAAGGCAGAAATACAAGGAATTGCCTTGGAGCGACATGGCAAGAATGAGGGACAAGATTACCCATTCCTATTTTGTAGTTGACTATGAAGTTGTGTGGAAGACTATCAAGGAAAGGCTGCCAGAGATAAAGCCAAAAATAGACACTATACTGATAGAACTTGAGAATCAGAAAAATAAAAAGCAAAAAAATGAATGATTTTATGGATTTTTGCGTATGTTTATTTTTTTAAAGGCGAGGAAAAAGTTAGGAATCTCATAGAAATTTGACAGGATGGGAAGAAAGTTTAGGTTATTAGGCGAACAATTTTTGTAGTATTAGAATTTCTGCCATTAAAAATTATCAGATTATTATCACCCAACATTAATAAAAATGTCTTTTTCGTAATTATCCCCTTTATCTGATTTAGCATTGAGAGTGCAGAAATAGCTCCCTTGAGTAACTCCATTTGAATTAATTTCCATTTGAACAACTTCAACTTGAGATGGTTCTAGTGTCACTGTTCGTGAAGATACCAGCTGTGCATTATTATTACATTTTGCATTAATAAGAAATTCAGCCTTGGAATTTTTATTGTTTTTTACAGCAACCTCTAACATTCTTTTAGAATTTGGTTCTACCACTATGTCTGAAAAACGTAGACTCATAGAAGTAGTCGATGATATTAATGAGTCTTTTATTTGTTGGTTTACTGCAGAAACGTCTTTTGTCACACTTTGTACATTGCTTCTAAGCAAAAATAAACCACTTAAGCTAATTATCGCTCCAATAATCATAATTAGTAGTACCGTAGCGATCCATATGATAATTGTTTGACCCCATGAAACTTCATAGATGTATTTAATCAAAAAGATTAAAACAATTATACCCAATATACCGATATAAAAATTATATTTTTCTGTAAAAAAACCAGCGAAACGAATTAAACTGAAGACAGTGCTGACAACTAATGCTCTTAGATAATCTTGTTTTTCTAGTTTGAATAGTTTTGTGATAATCCAAAGAAATACAGAAATAATACCAACCGAAACGAGAGTAACTACAATATTTTCTACAAATGCCATTATCTCAACACATTTATTTACTCATATAAATAAGTTTCTTTTTGTTTTAGTATCTCCGAATCATTCTCTACATCAATAATAAAAACACCATTAACGATTGAACATTAAACGAATTCCAATTTTAAAAATAAAAGTAAGCATTAATCTCCTTTCACCACCTCAATAAACCAATAAATCATCCTCGCTAATTCGTCAATTTCTTTTGAGAGTTCTTTTAAATTTATTTAAGAGTTTTGCGTGCCCATTTTTGCGTACATAACGAAAGGTTTATATGTAGGTTATGCTTACTTTCTTACTGGTGATGTAAAATGGCTGAAATAATAACTATGTCTTCAAAAGGGCAGATTGTAGTGCCAAAAGAGCTAAGAGAGGAGATGAAAATAGACGAAGGCACTAATTTTGCTATATTTGGAAAAGAGGACACATTAATACTAAAGAAAATAGAAGTGCCAAAAGCTAATGAGGTATTTGAAAAAGTGCATAAATGGGGAACAGAATTAGCTAAGAAGAAAGGCTGGAGAGAAGAAGACTTCGTTAAAAGAATCAATAAAGCTTGAGGCACATAAAGTGAATAAAACAATCGTTGTTTTTGACACAAATATCTTTATTTCTGCTGTATTCTGGGAAGGCAAACCTTACAGTGTTGTAAAGAAAGCAATAAATCAAGAGATTGTCGTCTTCATTTCAAATTACATAATTGATGAGATTAGAAAAGTATTGACTAGAGATTTTAACCTCGAAAAACAGGAAATTGATGACATTGTAAATGCTGTGCTTTATTTTACACATTTAATTGAGCCAAAAGAATCTGTTAAAGTTATCAATGATGATCCAAAAGACGATAAAATTCTGGATTGTGCAGTAGCCTGTAATGCAGACTTTATTGTAAGCCAAGACAACCATTTACTAAATCTGAAGACTTTTAGAGGTATCAAAATAGCTTCGCCAAAAGAATTTCTCAAAACTCTTGACTAAACTACCCACTACTTTGTCTTTAGTTATCTGTCCGCCCCAGACTATTATGGGCAAAATATAAAAATACACCCAAATTAATTCTGTCAATGATAACCACACAACAAATCGAGTCAATGAAATCAAAGCAAAAAATAGTGATGCTCACCGCTTATGACTATCCGACTGCTAAATTAATGGATGGAATAGTCGACATTATCCTTATCGGTGATTCTCTCGGTATGGTTGTGTTGGGTTATGAGAATACTACAAAAGTAACAATGCAAGATATGATTAGGGCAACAGAGGCGGTTTCAAGGGGCGCAAAAAATGCATTAATTGTTGGGGATATGCCAATCGGAACTTACGATAATGAGAAAGATGCATTAGAAAATGCTAATTTGCTGTTAAAAGCTGGTGCTCATGCAGTTAAGATTGAAAGAAAGCCAGAGATTGCTGAATTTCTCGTTAAAAATGGAATTGATGTTATGGGGCATATTGGATTGACTCCACAAACTGTAACAAACTTTAAGGTTCAAGGAAAAGACGAGGAAAGCGCAAAAAAATTGTTAGAAGAAGCGAAATTAATGGATAAAGCAGGATGTTTTTCTTTGGTTCTTGAGTGCATTCCATCAAATTTAGCAAAAAAAATTACAGAAACAGTTTCAATTCCAACAATCGGTATTGGTGCTGGAATGTATTGTGATGGTCAAGTTTTAGTAACCCATGATATTCTCGGATTGTTTGATGCATTTAAGCCAAAGTTTGTGAAAAGATACGCTGAAATCGGCAATGAAATGAGAAAGGTCTTTGAGCAGTATGCTAAGGAAGTGAGAGAAGGAAAATTTCCGAGTGATGAGTTTTCATTCCACTAATTGAACAAACTTTATAAACCACTATTTTTTCTTTTTGTGTATATGCAAAACTTAATTTTCAGCAAAAAAACAATAGTCATTGGAGTAACAGGAGGAATCGCTTGCTATAAAGTATTAGTTTTAATTAAGGAATTGAAAGATTTAGGTTCTGATATACATCTTATTATGACAGAGCATTCAACTCATCTTGTCGACATAAAGGATTTTGAAAAAGCAAGTGGAAATGAAGTTCAAACGAGCTTATTTTATCCAAAAATAGATTATATTGATTACATTAAAAAAAATAAGGAAATAAAGCATATTTCATTGGCTGATATTGCTGATTTGTTCTTGATATGCCCAGCAACAGCGAATATTATTGGAAAGATGGCAAATGGCATTGCTGACGACTTATTATCGACTTCTATAACAGCAACTATAGCGCCTGTTTTAATTTGTCCAGCCATGAATGTTAAGATGTGGAAAAATCCTATTGTGCAAGAGAATGTCAAGAAGTTGAAAAAGCTAAATTATCATTTTGTAGAACCAGAATACGGAGAGTTAGCATGTGGGTATAAAGGAGTCGGCAGGCTTGCGAACTTAAAAAAAATTCTGGATAGAATAGGATTATTATTAAAACAAAGAAATGATTTGAAAGGGAAAAAAATTTTAGTCACGGCAGGTGCAACCTTTGAGGAAATAGATCCAGTAAGAGTCATAACCAACAAAAGCTCAGGCAAAATGGGAACAAGCATTGCAGAGCAGGCTTTCTTGAGAGGAGCAAATGTCATTTTATTAAGAGGTCATAACTCAGTTGAACCAAATTACAACCTAAAGGAGGAAAAATTTACAAATGTTGATGATTTGTATAATAAAATTAAGAAAAATATAAACAATGTAGATATTATTGTGCATTCTGCTGCAGTCTCTGATTTCACAATTAATAATAAAGAAAAATCAAAAATAAAAAGCAACAAGGAATTGCACCTTGAATTAACCCCAACAGCAAAGATATTTGAAAAATTAAAGAAATTGAATAAGGAAATGTTTTTAGTAGGATTTAAAGCAGAATGCAATGTATCAGAAAAAAGATTGATAGGAAGTGCATACGATATTTTACAAAAAGCGAATGCAGAATTAATTGTTGCAAATGATGTTGGCAAAAAAGGAAGGGGCTTTGACGTTGATACAAATGAAGTTTTTGTTGTAGATAAAGATAAAAATGTTGAGCATATAAAGTTAGCAGATAAAAGGATTGTGGCTGATAAGTTGTTGGATATTATACTTCAAAAAATTAAATAAAATGATTTCTGAAGCAAAAGCATTTGCCCCAGCAAACATAAGCTGTATCTTCAAGATTCATAGCCATAAAAATCCAAGATGGATGGGCTCTTACGGAGTCGGATTCACATTGAATGAAGGTGTTGTTGTTAAGGCGGAAAAATCTGAAAGAAAGGAAGTTGCATTTAATAACACATCAATAAACTTTCCGACGGTAAGTGGCGTTATTAAAAAATTAACAAATGACAAAATAAGAATATGCGCCAAATCAAAACTTCCTCTCGGCTGCGGTTTTGGACTAAGCGGTGCAAGCGCTTTGGCAACAGCTTATGCAATAAATAGATTGTTAAAATTAAAAAAAACAAATAAAGAATTGGCAATAGTTGCCCATACTGCGGAAGTTGAAAATAAAACTGGCTTGGGGGATGTTGTCAATCAATTTTATGGGGGATTTTGCTTAAAATTAAAGCCAAGCTCATATTTTATTGTTGAAAAAATCCCAAGTAATAACGTTGAGGTTTATTGCAAATATTTCAGCAAGATAAATACAAAATCTGTAATCACAAACAATAAATTAAAGAGTAAGATAAACAATTCTGCATCAATAGCGTTAAACAAAATCAAAAATTTATTAAATAAAAATAACAATATAAAACTAAATGAAATAATTAAAATATCAAAAGAGTTTGCAGTAAGCAGTAAATTATTAAAAGATAAACAAACAATACAAACTATAAGAAATATCGAAAAAAATAATGGCAATGCCTCAATGATTATGCTGGGCAATGCAGTATTTAGCGACAAACCATTTAAAGGAGCTTTTAAACTAAAAATATCAGAGCATCGTGCCTGTTTAATTTAAATCAGTTTAACGTTATATTTTACCTAAAGTCTGGATTCTATCTGCTCTAGCCACTGATCTTCTTTCTTTGTTGTGTATTTCTGCTACAAGATATCTTAGTATAGTATCCATGAGTGCTAGTCTATTGTAACCAAGAGGAATTGATTCACCAGACTCAGTTAAATCAAAAGCAGTTAGTGCTTCATTTACTTTGTATCCATGATAGTTTGGAGCTTCTACTGCTGCTGGGCTTATAGGTGCTTTTAGTTCTACTGGTTTATAAATTATCCCACTTTTTTTTTGGAATTCTATAAGTAATTGTTCTAATGGTCCTTGGGGATCAACTCCGACTCTATGAATAATAGTAGCTTCAGGTCCATCATATGACCCATAAAGTTGATATTTCCCGTCTGCTGAGAATCCACTTATACTCTCTAAATCTTTAATCAATTTACCAAGTTGAGCTGTAGGTATATTAACTATTGGGACACTTATCGGACCACTTGATGGTTTAGCTGGATAGTATCTATTTTCTTCACCAACGACAAGAGCAAATGGTTGCTGTGTTTGTTCATTTGGTCTAAATCTATATTCTAAAGTTCCAAGAAGAGTGAGCCCACTGCCCCATTCAGTTCCCATCCCAAAATTTTTATCATACGTTCTAATGGTGTTAATAGCTATCCTTAGTTTTTCAGCTAATCTTATGTATGCTTCATTATAGTCACTAAGATATCCTTGTTTACCTGTCAATTCAGAAGCAGCAGGTACTCTTGTGTTTCCTAATCCACTTAAATCACGAGGCATTTTATTGTGTGGAGTGATAGTAGAGTATTTAAATCTTTCTATTTTTGTTACTCAAGCGTGGTTAACTTTTAAGAGAAAAGTTTAAAATTTGCAACTAAAATCTGTTGTTTACATATTTTATTTTAAGATGAATATCCCAAAATCACATCCTCGCTACGAATCATTAAAAACAAGAGAATTGGTAGTTAGTGGGATAAAAAGGGGTACAACTTCACTCCATGGATTAACTGCGCATGGCAGAGGAGAGGCATTTGATTATTTGCTTGGAGAAAAAACGAATGATTTTGCAAAAAAATCTATTGAAGCTGCAGCAGCAGTGTTATTAAATGCGAAACATCCTGTTATTTCAGTAAATGGGAATACTGCTGCATTAGTCCCAAAAGAACTAATAATATTATCTAACCTTCTAAATGCATCATTAGAAGTAAATATATTCCATCCATCAAAAAAAAGAGAAATCAAAATAAAAAATCATTTAATTAAGAATGGAGCAAAAAATGTTTTATTACCTGATAAAAAATACAAAATAAAATTCCTTGAATCAAACAGAAAATATGTCAACCCAGATGGAATTCTAAAAGCAGATGTTGTGTTTGTTCCTTTAGAGGATGGTGACAGAACAGAGGCACTAATAAAAAATGGAAATAAAGTAATAACAATCGATTTAAATCCATTATCAAGAACATCACAAAAAGCAACAATAACAATTGTCGATAATATTGTAAGAGCAATGCCGTTGTTGATAAAAAAAGTAAAACAATTTGAGAAATATAACCATAACGAATTAAAAAAAATAATTAAAGATTATAATAATAAAAAAATTTTAAAAATTGCATTAAAAACAATCAAAAAATTATAGAATATATCTCAATATTTCCTTTAAATCTTTTTTGTCAATCACAACATCAGCAACTTTTTTTAATTCTTCATGCCTGCAATTAAAGGCAATACCTAAACCAGCTTCCTGCATTACCTTGGTATCATTTAGGTAATCTCCCACAAAAACACATTCTTTCAAGCTTATTTTTTTCCTATCTGCAATCTTTTTAAGAGCAACTGCTTTTGCATCTAGGTCAAATTCTGTGGCTTCGACTTTACTTATGAAGCCACTTTTATCGAAAAATATTTTGCTTATGAAAACATCATCAAAAAATCGCTCATAATTTGGAATAAATTTTTCCAACAAAATATTTAATGAGCCTGAAATTATAGCAAGCCTTAAACCTCTTCCTTTCAACTCATTTAAAGTTTCCATAGCACCTTCCATGAGCTTTAAATGGCTCATCGCTTTGGAAAAATCCTGCTTCTTTGCATTTTTTTCTTTCCATAAGTTTATGTCGTGCTCTGCCCATTGCAAGTACGTAATTTCCCCATTGAAAAATCTCTTTTTGGCGTCTTCCCTCTTATGCTTATCTGTTTGAAAATAGTCATGAAAAACCTGCCATGAGAGTGCAACATTATCTATTAAAGTTCCGTCAACATCAAAGCAAACAAGATTGTATTTTGGCATTTTTAAATTAGAAATTGATTTATTAATTTAAATCTTATTAGTAATTTAATCGCAATGTCTCCCTAGTTCATCTTTCATATCATAAAATATTTCGCAGAATTTTCTCGTTGCTATCCTAAGCTCTTTCTGTCCACTTTTTGTTAGCTTGTATTTCTTCTCCTTGCCACTATCCTTAATTTCTTTTATAAATCCGCCCTCATTTAAAGATTTTAAAACGGGATAAATTGTACCAGGGCTCGGCTTAGTTCCTTTCCTTTTTTTTAATTCCTCTCTTAGCTCTTCACCAGACATATTCTTTTTGCTTATCAGCCTCAGCACTATAAAACTCAGAAAGCCCCTCATATCGCAGGATTCTCTCATAATAAAAGAAACATATTATGTATATTTATATTTTTTTATGAGTTTTAATATATATATCGTGCAACCGATATATTTATATACCACCTCATACTCCAATATCGTATATACGATATTAGTATATGGAGGTAGCGGAAATAAACTTCCTGACCTCTCGTAAGACTCAAAGGTGTGAAAAATGGAAAGCATTGCAAAATTTATGGATTTTGGAGCTATAGTTAAGGAAAGATATGCAACAAAAATATTTGATGGAAAGAAAATACCTGAAGAAAAAGTAAATCAACTCTTGGAGATGATTAGGTATGCGCCTTCTTCTTTTAATATACAACCTTGGGTTATAAAGGTTATAACAGACTCTAAAATTAAAGAAAAGCTTGCTCCTGCATCATGGAATCAGCCTCAAATAACCTCTTGCTCTCATTTGCTTGTTTTTTGTGCAGACAAAGATATAGCTGGAAATATAGATAAACTTGAGAATTTGATGATTAAATCTGGCGCTAAACCAGAAGACATAAAGGCATACATCAAAATTATGAAGGATTTTGAAAAGAGCTTGAGTGATGAGCAAAAGCTTTCATGGGCGCAACGACAAACATATCTTGCACTTGGAAATGCCCTAAACGGTGCAAAAGCGCTTGGCTTTGATTCATGCCCGATGGAGGGCTTTAGCCCAGAAGAATATGCAAAAATCCTTAAGCTGCCAAATAACTTAGTTCCTGCAGCTTTATGTCCGATTGGTTATTCTGCTGATAAGCCAAAGCCTAAAATTAGATTTCCCATGAAGGAAGTATTTATCTACAATTAACAAACTGTCAAAAACCACCAATCACAGATTGGTGGAATGTAGCAGAAGCTTATGTTCAGCTACATTATTGGTGGTTTTTGAGCATGCTCGAAAATTTTCCATAATTTGCCAATTCATTGGTTTCCAGCCACCAGTCAAAGACTGGATGAAAAATTTTCGACATTTTATCAGGATATTCTTATGGCAATAAAAATTGGAATTTATAATTCTTGAGAATAGATATTCTGCTAAGATTATATAAATAAATAATCTAAAAACCAAACATTTAAATATTGATATATCGTTACCAATATATCGGAAACGATATGTTTTTTTCCGACTATCAAAAATTGCATAGCAATTTTTTTGTATCGAAGACGATATATACCAATCAACATAATTAATAAAATGATGGCAGGCTACTTAAGGTTAATTGTAATGAAGACTTTAGCAAATAGAAGGCTATCGGGCTATGATTTAATAAAGCAAATAGAAAAAGACACAGGCACTTGGAAGCCGAGTTTTGGCTCGATTTACCCGTTGCTTAAAAAATTATTGAAAGAAAGATTAGTTGAAGTAGAAATACAA
>JACPMP010000014.1 GCA_016185915.1 Candidatus Woesearchaeota archaeon | reverse complement strand
CTAATCTGGACGACTTGATATTCCTAAAAAAACAGGGATTTGAAAAGGTTGATTTTGGAGGCTCTGGCAAGCCACTTCTCGAGTTCAAGAAAAAATTCCAACCCTCCTTTATCTATCAAACATATTCTTTTCCAATTTTCTGTAGAGGTAAGGCGAATGGAATTAAATGAAATAACAATGGAAGATAAAGTCCGATTGGATAAATACTTCAAAACAATTAAAGAGCCGCTTTCTGACACAACCTTCGCGATGAGGAACAACAATCTCTGCTTTTTTGGTTTTCTTAAAGACAAGCATGTACTTTGGGGCCCTCCGCTGGGCGGCAATAAGATGAGTGACACCCTTTCTATTTGCTTTGATGCTATAGAAAAATTGAATAATGCAATTGGAATTAATGCAAATCCTGTTGCAATATACATCCCGGAGTTTTTAAAAGATGAGTATGGGGCTATTGCATGTGAAAATGACTATGCATTTAGTTACTGGGCGCAGGATTATGTTTATAATACTCAAGATTTGATGGATTTAAAAGGGCGGCATTTTGATTCGAAAAGGCATAAGGTTAACTTTTTTACAAAGAACTACGACTACAGCGTTGAAGAATTTGATTTTGAAAAGCATGGTGATGATTGTTTGGAATTAATAGAGTTTTGGAAGGAGCAAAAAAAGAGTGTTGTGCCTGATTTTTTTAAGTATGAGTTCGAAGCAGAAACAAAGGCCGCAATAAAGCTCATAAGGTTTTCAAGAGAGTTAGGAGTGAAAGGCATTGTTCTAAGGGTTGAGGGTAAAGTAGTTGGAGTAAGCCTTGGAGAGCCGCTCACAAAGGATATGTGCAGCAATATAATAGAAAAAACAAGGACTACCCTTAATGGCGCTTCAGAATTCATATTTAGGGAATTCGCAAGATGCTGGTCGTCACACAAATTTATTAATGCACAAGATGATTTTGGTGTAGACTCTCTTAAGAAAATAAAGCTCTCTTACCATCCTGTTAAATTGTTAAAAAGCTACAGCTTGGAGAGAAAGCCGCATTAAACTCAATAAATCACTTTGGCTTCTGCTTTCAATGGCTTCAACAATCCTGCTTCCATTCTCAATGTTTCAGCCATATCAGTCTTTTCCCAGGTAAAATCAGGGTCTTCTCTTCCAAAATGGCCATAAGCCGCTGTCTTTCTATAGATTGGTCTTCTCAAGTTGAGATGCTCAAGTATCCATTTTGGAGTTAATTTGAAATGCTTTTTGACCAATTCAATAATCTTTTCTTCTGGAATTTTGTTTGTTTCAAAGGTATCTATGTTTATTGATGTTGGTTGTGCTATTCCAATTGCATACGATAACTGCACTTCACATTTATCTGCTAAACCGGCTGCAACAATGTTTTTAGCAACGTACCTTGCTGCATAAGCTCCGCTTCTATCCACTTTAGTTGGATCTTTGCCAGAAAAAGCTCCCCCGCCATGTCTTCCAACTCCCCCATAGGTATCGGCAATTATTTTTCTTCCAGTAACTCCGGAATCGCCTTCCGGGCCTCCTATTACAAATTTTCCAGTGGCGTTGATATAAATTTTTGTGTTTTCGTCAATCCATCTACCACAAACTGGCTGTATAACTTTTCTCTTTATTTCCTCTCTTAACTCTTCCTCGCTTATCTTTTCTAAGTGCTGCTGTGCAATAACTACTGCACTTAATCTTTTAGGTACTCCATCATGATATTCAACACTTACTTGAGATTTTCCATCAGGCCCTAAATCGGATATAATATCTTTCTTCCTTACCTCTGCAAGTTTGATAGTGAGCTTATGTGCCAACATAATTGGCAAAGGCATCAGCTCAGGAGTTTCATTGCATGCAAATCCATACATCATTCCTTGGTCTCCAGCGCCTTGCTCTTTGTTTCCAGATTCATTAACCCCCTGCGCAATATCCGGGCTTTGACCATGTATGCTTACTAATACTCCTGCATCTTCACAATCAATTCCATACTGGGGATTTATATAGCCAATCTCTTTTAGCGTTCTTCTTGCAATGCCTTGTATATCTGCATATCCACGAGTTGTTATTTCTCCTGCTACTACAATTAATCCAGTTGTAGTCAGGCACTCGACTGCGACCCTTGAATATGGGTCTTGCGCGTATAAAGAATCAAGAATAGTATCGCTTATCTGGTCACAAATTTTGTCAGGATGACCTTCTGTAACGCTCTCACTAGTAACATATGTTATATTTGCCATTTTACCACCTCGATAGTTTAGAATAACCCATTACAGGGCATTATTTCCCTGCGCTTATAAAAATATTTGTGAAAGAAATATTCCAAAAGGAATAATTTTAAATACACATTAATAATCCAATTTGAATATATAAGTGGCTAAAGTTTAATATTTTCAATCCGTCGCTTTGCGACAAAATTTACACTCGGCAAAATTTTGATGGCCATTAAAATTTTGCCTCGCATACATTTAATACTTGAGCGTAATGGGGGCAAGCGAAAGCCGAGCACTATCATTTGCCGAAGGCAGATTAAAAAATATTAGAGTAGAATATAAAATTAAATCAGTAAAATGACTTACGAACTGGAAGAAATCAAAAAGATAAGAAAAAAGCTTGGAATGACACAGACAGAGCTTGCTAATAGAGCAGGAGTTTCACAATCGCTTATTGCCAAAATAGAGTCGCACAGGATTGACCCAACATACACAAAGGCAAAGAAAATTTTTGCTGCTTTAAGCGAGCTTGAGAAAAAAGAGGAAGTAAAGGCAGAGCAGCTCATGACAGACAGGATAATAAGCATAAATTCTAGCTCATCAATAAAAGAAGCGATAGGCAAGATGAAAAAATCCCAGATTTCCCAGTTGCCAGTGATAGATAATCATAAACTAGTTGGCTTAGTGTCAGAATCAACAATTTTGGATGCTTTGCTTAACTCAAAAGGTAAACTAGTCAGAGAAGTTATGCAGGAAGCTCCTCCAATAGTGTCAAAGATAACATCAATACAAGTTGTTTCTAATCTTTTAAAGCACTATCCGATGGTTCTAGTTTCCGAAGAAGGCAAATTGATTGGATTGATTACAAAGAGTGATTTGCTGGGGAAACTGTATAAAACTTAACTCTTCCTCAACCCCTTTAACTTCCCAAACTTATAAACCTTGTCTTCCACTATATAAACATCAAAATTATCAAGATTTTGTTTTAGAAAAGGACTTAAGATTTCATCTCTCAAAATATCTGTTCCTTCTACTATGGAATTAAAAGACGGCTGAACTATCAGATTTTTATCTTTATACTTCCCTTTCAAAAAGCACTTGAACTGCTCAACTCTAGGACCTTCTTTAAGCGAAACAGCAGGATGCTCATGTCCTATTACAATGGTAGAAATATCTTTTAGCAATGCCTTGTCTGGAATCTTATTGCCGTGAACAATCAGAGTTTTATTTTGTTTTGTTATTTTTTTATTGTTTTTAATCGTTATTGTGTTTTTTTCGTTAATGGATTCTACAGCAATCGGCTCAACGACATAATATTCTAAAACCTTAACATTCCTTTTTTTAGCAATTGGTCCTAATATCGTGTCATGATTCCCCTTAATTAAAACTACTTCATTACAATGCTTAGCTAGCGAATCTAGGAATTTTAAGGTATTTCTCCATTCTTGCTCTGATATAGTGCCAAACTCATGCTTCAAGTCACCATTGACAACGATTCTTTCAATTTTTTTATTTTTTAATGTGTTGAATATGCTGTTAATTCTATTAACCATCTCTTCGAATTGTATTCTTGGAACTAAAACTCCTTGTTTGTTTAAGGATTCTTCATAGCCAATGTGTACATCAGCTATAACTAATGTACTCTTAAAGTATAAAGCCAGATTCACAATTTCTATATTAGGCAATATTTCCATACAATGCCTAAGAAATTCATCTTACTATTTATAGTTTAAGATAAAAATAAAAAAAGAAAAAGTACTTATTCGCCGCCGCCTTTAGCTAGTTCCCAGACATCTTTCAATGCAACAATTACGCTTGCTGGAACAACGAATGCCAAGATGCTATCAAAGACACCCTTTAAGAAAGGTCCAATCCACTGTACATCTTTCCATGTGTTAATCTGGGCACTGCCTGCAAAGGCAACTACTACTAAAGCAACTGTAACCCATAAAAATTCCTTTGTCTCTTTTCCTGACACGTTCAGGAATCCCACAACTAAACCTAATACAACTAACAATGACCATAGCCATGCAGTTGCATTGCCTAGCTTTGGGGCTGCTAAACCGAGCACTATTGCTATAATCACTCCAATGATAAAGGAGTAATTCCCAATTTGCTTTTCCATCTAGTTTCACCTCCTAAGCGCTATGAAGCACTTAGATATATACTCATGAGAGTATCACTATATAAACTTTTCGAAAATAAATAATCATTTAGTGAAGTGACTCATTTTTTCTTGAAGTATATTCTATAACAGCGAAATGATTTTATAGTAGTTAGCTATATTGTAGCTAATATGCGAAAAGAGGTCAAACTT
>JACPMP010000150.1 GCA_016185915.1 Candidatus Woesearchaeota archaeon | reverse complement strand
GTATCATTTAATGCATCTTGTATTTGGTCAGGAGTTAATATAATGTTCTGTTCTAATCTTCTATATTGATGTAATAATGCAAATGCTCCTGCAACATGAGGAGCTGCCATTGAAGTGCCACTTAGAGACTCGAATCCGCCACCCTTCTTAGTTGATAGTATATTAACCCCTGGTGCTAATAAGTCTGTTATGTTATTTCTGTTAAAATCCATAGCGTCAGCTTTTGTTACACCACCTACAGATGTTACATTAGTAATGCATGCTGGACTTGCTATGCCAGTTGGGCTGTCTGCATTTCCTGTTGCTGCAATAACACTAATGTTTTTTGCAATCGCATTTGCTATTGAGCTTGTCAATAATGGGTCGTCATTATCACAATGAGAAGTAAACAAGACACTAGTGCCAAGACTCATTGAAATTACTGAAATGTTAAATTTTGATGCATTGTTTACACACCAGTCAATACCACTTATTAAGTTTGATGAATTGCCATTTCCACTTGCATCCAATACTTTTATTGAAACAATATTTGCATCTGGTGCAATTCCTCTTATTGTATCATTAATAGAAGCCACGATTCCAGCAACATGAGTACCATGACCATGATCATCTATAGAGTCATTATCATTATTTACGAAATCATATCCTCCCATTACTTTTTGGCATGTTCCATTTGTAAAAGTAGCTGTTGAGCAATTTCCCAATGCAGGATGTGTGTAATCAACACCCGTATCAATAACACAAACAGATTCGCCTTTCCCGGTTATATTTGTTTCATTATAAATCAAGCTCCAAACTCTTGTTGCATTTATTATTCCAGCAGAGTCGCTTAACAAAATAGAGATTTCTTTTGGTTTGTATATCCCAGCAACATTAGGATTATTTTTCATTTTCTCATAGCTTGATTTCTTTAATTTTCCAGTAAAGCCATTAACTGTTGCGTAAGTGTTTGTCAATTCAAAATCATAATCTTCAAGAGTTTGGGATTTCGCAATAGCTTTTGCTTTAATTGCTTGTGACGCAATAACTTTATCCTCTTCTTGTTTTTTTTCTTTCAGCTTCAAATCATTCAAAACGTGCTCTTGTTGCTCATTTATCATCATCTTTTTCATTTCAAAATTGTCTTTATCTTTGTAATTGCCGATTTCATATTGCTGTAAAACATTATAATCATCCTTTAGTACAACAATAACATCAACCTCTTCATTGTCTCCAAATAAATCTTGAACTTCAGAATTAATCTGTGACCGAACAGAGATAGAATAAGCTAAAACAAATAAAAAAATCAATAAACCACCCTTCATTTTGTAGGGTAGTGAACAAAGATATTTAAGTTTTTTCTTATTTGTTATGTTATTTTTCTTAATTTCTGTATTTTCTTCTTTTAATTTCTACAGATGCTAATGAAATTAGCACCATTAAAAAGACAAGTATTGCAATAAGAGGAAAAATATAAACCCAGCTAATGTTCGGGGATTTTGTTTCTATATAAACCGTAGCTTTATCTTGCTCTGATGACTTTTTTTGAGTGACTTGTTGAACAGCTTGCTGTGCTGAGCTCTTCTCTAAAGCTGTTGCCTTTAACGGAATTTCTAAAACTTTTTTATTATTTTTATCATAAATATTAATGACTCTTGCATTGCTATAATAAGGAACAGAAATTACAAAATTAACATTGTCTTCATTTTTATTTGATGGTCCTATAAAAAATCTCTCTTTTGTGGTTGGGCTGAATTTTATGCTTTTTAGTGCCTTGTCATCTGATGAAACAATATCAAGCCGATAAGCTGACGCGTCTCCTGTGTCATAATTTGGCGCAACACCATTGCTTTTTTTGATTTCAATCAAACTTAAAGAATCTGTTTGGGTTTTATAATTAAGTGTAAGCACATATATATCGCGTGATTCTTGCGCTGATACTGCAACTGCAAAAAATAAGGCAGCTATGGCTAAAAACACATAAAATGCAAGAATATTTTTTTTGCTCATTTTTCTAATTATCTCGGTTTGATAAAACAGGATCACCTTACACTAAAATCAACAACATTGGATTGCTTACTGCCTGCTGTCACAAAAACCTTGTAGTTGCCTATGGGCCATTGTAATGTAGTTTCTCTGCGAAATGGATTGGACCTGTAACTTCCATCTGAGCCAGTAACAGCAGGAGCACCTGTTTGCGCGTCCTTAAATTGTTCATTAAGTAATGTGGGTCTTTCATCGTCGCTCAAAACTCTAATCAGAGTAATAAAAACAGGTTGAGCTGTCGGAGCACCATCAGCCTCAAAACTAACTTCATCGCCTCTATTTATTAATATTGTGCCGCCAGACAGGCTATTAATT
>JACPMP010000016.1 GCA_016185915.1 Candidatus Woesearchaeota archaeon | reverse complement strand
AACCGAAAATTTTAAATAAAATCAATATTCTAATATCACCAAATCATATATAAGCGTAAGTATATGGTTGTATACCGCAATGCTGCAAAACTATAACATGCTGTTTGAATTTATGGAAGTTTTAGGCAAGAAATGGGTAGTTCCATTGCTGATTTTTCTTTTATTTTATGAAACTACAACCTTTTCCCAACTTAAAAAACATTTAAAGGTTACATCACGTGCATTGTCAAAAAAATTAAAAGTGCTTGAGGCACTTGGCTTAGTGGAAAAAATGGTTATTAATGGTCCAAGAAAAGTTGCTTATACATTGAGCGAAAAAGGCAAAGAAATATCAAAAATGATTTTGGGTTTTGCAACAAGTTTTGCTAAGTAAATATCAAATCACTATTCTTGCCTTTTTGGCTTTATTGATGTTGCTACCCAATGCCCTATTCTTAGCAGCCATTCAACAACAATAATAAAAATAAGGTATTTTGCCACTCTTGGAATTTGCTCCAAGAACATAGGAAAGGAAGAGGTGACTGTTTGCAGCGTTACTGCTTTTGGATCAAGGAGAAATATCGCTATAAGAGTTAACGGCAGTAGCTTTGCCATATCTTCTGCCAATTTTTCACTGACATAAGCGCCAATTCTCGTTGCTGACACAATTATTATTCCAAGAAATAAAATATCTTCTATAGTCCTTGATTTTGAAAGCAAAAATAACAGAAAAGAGAATATCAAAAACCAGATAAATGAGTAAATAGGGAATATAAATAAATACTTCAGGAAATATATTATCCTATCTAACACATTTACGAACTTGCTTTTAAGGTTTAATTTTGGTATTTCAAATAAATCACGTCTTGCTAACTGCTTGTAATATATATACCAAGCCAATAAGCTTACAAAGAACAAAACAATTGTGGATATAAACAGGTTTAAGAATTGCTCATCTAAAATAAAATTTTTAGTTAATGCGATATACTCTCCAACTGCCATAAATTACTTTTTATTTGAAGATATATTTATAAATTGTTATTTTATTTATCAGTTATAATAATACTTTTTGCTATGGAAGAAACAACAATCTTCAGAGAAACATTAGGGGACACACCTATAATAAGAGTCTTAGATTTCTTGATAGAGGGGAGAGGGTTAGATTACTCTTTATCAGATATTGCAGAAAACTCAAATATAGGATGGACAACTTTGCATAGGATATGGGACAAATTACTAAAAAATGGAATAGTAAAGCCAACAAGAGAAATTGGAAGAGCAAAATTGTTTAAGTTAAATGAGGAAAATCCTGCTGTAAAGGAATTGATTAAGTTATATGACACCCTATTATATCAACATACTGAAAAGCATCTTTCTAAAAAGATAACTGTTAAAGTTTAAATATAATTCATGTTTTCTCTGCATAATGTTAAAATTTTCATTGAAATTCTACCTTCTCAGCAAGATTTATAAATTAAGGTTGTTTCTTCGGCGTAATTTAAAGAGGTTATTGTGGAGGTCTAATGATATGGCTGTTACAATCGACTTGAAGGGAAAAAAGGCAATTGTTTTTGGAATTGCAAATGACAAAAGCATAGCATGGCACATTGCAAAAAGATTAAATGATGCAGGATGCGGGATTGCCGCTGGCTACCAAGAAAGAGTTGAGCCATTATTTATGCCTTTGATGAAAGAGTTAAACAATCCAATTTATGCAAAATGTGATGTAGTTGATGATGCACTGCTTGAGTCTTTTTTCAAAAAAGTGCAGGAGGAATTTGGCCAAGTTGATTTCCTGATTCACAGCATTGCATTTGCTAAAAGAGAGCATTTGCAGGGCAAATTTATGAATGTTGACAGAAGGGGCTATCAGGTTGCTCATGAAGTAAGCGCGTATTCATTAATAGAATTGACAAGAAGGGCATCGCCAATGCTGAAAAATAATGGCTCCATCATTGCAATGACTTATTTAGGAAGCGAGAAAGCAGTTCCAGGGTACAATATAATGGGTGTTGCAAAAGCAGCGCTTGAATCATGTGTAAGATATTTGGCTTGTGATTTAGGCGAGCAAAAAATAAGAGTCAATGCAATTTCTGCTGGCCCAATTGCAACTTTAGCTGCTTCAGGCATTGCAAACTTTCCGGAAATGCTGCTTAATTATGTCGCAAAAGCTCCTTTAAAGCGAAATATTACAGCTGATGAAGTTGCTGATTGCGCATTATTCTTATGTAGTGACTTGTCAAAAGCAATAACTGGACAAGTTATTTACATTGATGCTGGATACAATATTATGGGAATATGATTTTTATTTGAATTTTTATTTTAAAATTTAATGGTAAAAATATTTAATGCGTCAAGAGAGAAATTAAGACAACCCTAATGATATAAAGATTAAAATCACAAGGGATATAGCTAAAATTTTAATGAATAGAATATAAATTACTAGAAATTTGTGAAGAATCATTTAGGAATAAAATTACCGACTCATCTAAAAAATATGGGGCTTATCAACAATTTTATTGATTTTATCTTGCATCTTGACAAATATCTCAGCGTCATTATTCAGAATTACGGCATTTGGACTTACTCAATTCTTTTTCTGATTGTGTTTGCGGAAACAGGCTTAGTTGTGGCTCCATTTCTTCCTGGCGATTCATTGTTGTTTACAGCAGGCACTTTTGCTGCAATTGGCTCTCTAAATGTCTTATGGCTGTTTGTTGCTCTTGGCATAGCAGCTGTTTTTGGAGACAGCCTGAACTATTCAGTTGGAAAATTTTTGGGCAATAAGGCATTTGAGAAGCATCCTAAAATTTTCAAAAAAGAATACATTGACAAGACTCAGCATTTCTATGAAAAATACGGCGCAAAAACAATTGTTCTGGCAAGGTTTGTTCCGATAGTCAGGACTTTTGCTCCTTTTGTCGCAGGAGTCGGCCAAATGAAATATTCAAAATTCTTGTTTTATAATGTTTTTGGCGGCATTTTATGGGTTGCTTTGTTTGTTTTTGGCGGCTATTTTTTTGGCAATATTCCCGTTGTGAAGGAAAATTTCAGCATTGTAATATTAATTATAATCTTCCTTTCATTTATGCCGATGGTGGTTGAGGTTTGGAGGCATAAGAGAGGCGAGAGAAAGAAATAGGAAAAGACATTAAATTGTACAAATTCTTTACGCTTTTATATTCAATCCGTGCCTTAGGCACAATAATTTGCGCTCGGCTTTTTTGTCTGCCACTAAAAAAGCCGAGCCTATTTATTCATTAACCAATACTGAATAAATTTCGAGGCGAAAATTTCTTGGCAGTAAAAATTTTCGCCGAGTGTAAATATTGTGAGCAGTGAGATGGTGAGCGAGTTTCGAAGAGCGAACCTCGCATTTCACTGCGAACGGATTGAAAAATACCTTCAGGATGGTGAATAATAAAACTACCTAAAAACATTTATAAACATTGCTTATAATTCTTTTTTCTATGAATTCCAACTACCAATCTCGCGAATCAAAAGCCGTTGATGCCATTAAAAAGGCAATTCCAAATTCCCTAAAGGAAAATATGCTTCCGCAAAGCAAAGGCATGTTCGCTGAAGTATTTGAAAACAATGAGGTCTTTCCAAAGCATTATCTGGCTTGCGCAATTGACAGCGTTGGAACTAAAGTAATAATTGCAGAGGCGATGGATAAATATGGCACAATCGGCATAGATTGCGTTGCGATGTCTGCAAATGACTTGGCAACTTTAGGCGCAGTAAGCCCGTTTCTGTTTATGGATTGCATTTCATGCCAGTCTCAAATACAGGAAAAAGCAATAACAGGCGATATAGTAAAAGGCATATCGAAAGGATTAGAGCAATGCGATGCCTCAAAAATATTAAGAAATTCAATAAGAATAAATTTTGGCAAAGGCGAAACTGCCTCTGTTGACGAGTTGTTAAGCTCTTCAAAAAAGGGCTACGGATTTGAGCTGGTAGGAGCTATGATTGGTTTTATAGAAAAATCAAAATTAAAGAAACAAAAAGTTAAAGCTGGAGATAAGATAATTGCCATAAAAAGCTCTGGTGCCCACTCTAATGGATATACAGATTTAAGACATCACTTGTTAAAAGGAGATTTCGAGACAAGAGAAGAATACAAAAAGAGGTACAAAGGCAGGTTTTCTTTAGATGACAAATTTGATGGCTCAACAATTGGCAAGATTCTATTAGAGCCAACAAAAATTTATATTCAAACAATGGCTAAAATTTCAAAAAATTTCGATGTAATAAGCCATTAAAAACACAGCCAATTTTCGACTTAATGCAAAAGGAATCTGGATTTAGTGACGAGCAGATGTATAAAACATTCAACATGGGCATGGGATTTTTTGTCATTTGCGACAAAGAAAATGCCGATGACATTCTAAATATTTCAAAAGATGCTGATGTTGTCGGAGAAGTTAGGAAAAGCAATGCAACAAGAACAGTTTTAGAAAAAAATAATAAGAAGGTTGTGTTTGAAGGGTATTAAAGGATTTATTTATATTTAAAATTTAGAACTGGTTTTATTTCGCAGAATTAAGTCGAAAGTTATTTAAATTAGGTTAGAATAGAGCTATACTATGGCAACAATGAATGTAAACCAAAAGATGATTGAAATGCTTAATCATATTGCTTCTAAATTGGAAAATATAGAAGCTGAAGTTAAGGAAATCAAAGGCGAGATGGGTTTAGAAGTCAGGCCCGAATACCTAACAAAATTAAAAAGTATTAGAAAAGAAAAGGGCATTCCTTTTAAGAATATTGATGAATTAAGACAAATGATTGAGAAGTAAGATGCATTCTCACGAGATTAAGCCGCATCTCAAGAAAATTCTAGAAAAATTATCAAAGAAAGACAAAAGCACGTATGAGCAGATTCTTAAGAAGATTGACGAGATTATCAAATCTGATAGCATAGACCACTACAAAAATTTAAGGCACGATATGAAAGACAGCAAACGTGTGCATATCGGCCACTTTGTGCTTGTCTTTAGTTTTGATGCAGCACAAAATTTAGTGTCTTTTGAAGATTACGACCATCACGACAACATTTACAAAAAGTATCGCTAATTCTGCGAAAAGTTCGTATAGTGTATAGGCATTATGCGAAAGTTCAAATAAGAGAATGAAGTTTGATTGTAAATAAAACGTGACTATTAGATGAACGATAGTTTTTTATATATCCTTGCTTTAAATGCTTACTATGGCAGAACTCGATTTCCAAAAGCAAATTTTAAGTACTCTTTCAGAGATGAAAAGCAGCATAGAAACTTTGAAGAAAGATATAAATTACTTGACAGAATACATAGAGGATACAAAACTCACAGAGGAAGAAAGAAAACAATTGGATGAAAGCATATCAAAAGTAAGAGCTGGCAACCCTTCTGATTTTGTCTCTTGGAAAACAGCAAAAAAGAAACTAGGAATGTAAAATGTTCTCGGCTGAGTTAAAGAAGCCAGCACTTAAATTTCTCAAATCTATTAAGGATAAAACACTTCTGAAAAGAATATCTGACAAGATTGATCAGCTTGAGAACAATCCTTTCCCACAAGATATTGAAAGAGTTGAGGGCTATAAAGATGTCAAAGTTTTCAGAGTAAGAATTGGAGATTACAGGATACTCTATTTTGTGGATTATTCTTTCTCAAAGGTTTAGATCGAGAAGATTGATAAGGGGGGGTAGGGTTTATTAGACGAACTTCAGAAAAGTTTATAATAAAACAAATTAAATTGGTTTTATGTTAACACCACAACAAAAACTCCAAATATTGCAGAGATGTTTCTTTTTTAATGAGTTTGTGCAGGGAACTAGAACTAAAGCTTCTTTTCTGGAAGAGTTACAAAGATTTTCCTCAAATTTAAAGACAGACGGATTTTCTGATGAAGAAATTGAAGAAATTAAAAATAGGGTTAAAAGATTAATAATTGTTGAAGGAGTATCTCTTGAAATAGAAAGAATAATACCAGGTTCGCAAAAACCTCGTATAAGAGTAATAAAGCCTCTAAGAGTCAGAGTTCTTGATAATCAGGAAGCGAGAGACTTTTTACATGAACCTTGGGCACTTGATCCTCAATCTTTTGTTAATCAAGTACGTAATTTTATTTATACCTCGATGAATAGTAGAGTTGTGCTACCGAGACAACCTTTTTTACAAAATCCGAGCTCTGCGTACTTAAGCAATCACGAGTTAGAATTTTTGTGTGCTGCTTTGCATTTAGAAAATGTAGCTTTCTTAATAGACAGAAATATGAGTCATTGTCTTTTTATAACAAAGGTTACCCCCCCCCTAAAGGAAGATTTTTAGGATTATTTATTAAAGGAAAAACAAGGTTGTATGATCCAATGAACGCTAAAATTCAATCCAAATCAACTAAAAAAATTATTGAAGGGGAGGTTTCAATGATGGGTGATGTAGTGGTCCTGTCACCTGATTTAGAAAGGAGATGGAGAACTATGAAAAAGGAACTTCCTTACACAAGGTCTAGACTTCTGGTTGATATTAATTATAAAGTAAATGAAGCTTTTGTTCAAAGAATTGGCAGAATACAATTTAATGCTTATGATTGTATTCCATTATCATTATATGCTGCTATTCAGTCAAAGCATTAATAAATTTTCATCTGTTTGGTCAGAAACGGGTTTTATGAATGAATAAATAGGCGAGGCATTTTTTAGTGGCAGACAAAAAATGCCGAGCACTAGATTATGTGCCGAAGGCACGGATTGAAAAAATTGAGTCGTTCTCAAAACTCTAAACCCAAAACTGAAAACTATAAAACCATTAAAAATCACTAACTTTTATAGAAATAAGCCTCTCCAATCTTAAAAGTATGCCAAAACTACACGTAAAAGAAAAGATTAATCTCAAAAAGCCCAAAATGTTCGTATAAATAAAACTAATGCGTATATGCACAATTATAATTTAACACTAAAATTTCACTCATAACAAATCACTGTCCTTGCTATATTCCTTATCTCAATTGCTGTTGTTTTTAGATTCTCAATAATTTTTGCTACAGCAACTAGGTTTGGGTTTAC
>JACPMP010000015.1 GCA_016185915.1 Candidatus Woesearchaeota archaeon | reverse complement strand
CATCTGCTAATGCAATTCTTCCTCTTTCCTTGATAATATTTACTAATTTATCAACACCAGTTTCTATTACACTGCTTTGTAAATCTGCCATGACAAATTTTTGTTATTATTTGTTTAAAAATGTTGCGTTTTGAAATTTTTAGTCCAAATTGTCTCATAACCACTTTATAATAATAAAAAGAGAAAGATTTAAAAATAATGATAGTTTAAATTGACTAAAGTGTGATAATTATGAGTGTTTATAGCAGAAGAGAACTTTTAACTGGAAGGTTATCTGCTGGTAGTTTACCACAATTAGCAGAAAATGGCTCTGATGGTTTAGTAAGAGCTTTGGAAAAATTGAATATTGGAAGAAGAGCATTTCTTGTTTCTGGAGCTACAATTATCTCTTCTTTAGCTCTTGGAGGTGAAGTTGCAGCTTATGATAATACAGTAAATTCTCAAACTTACACGGTAACAAGGCCCTCTGGACTAATAAAACAATACGATCCAGATGAACAAGTAGGGTTACTTAGATTAAGTCCAGATGGAACTCTTGAAGATGTAACTAGTAAAATAATAACACCTTTATCAGAGGGACTGCCAGCAGGAAGAGGTATTGTTAAAAAATTGGCTAGATTTAATGTTGGAGATTCTTATTTTCCAGATCATGTGTTAGGTCTAGTTGAAGATCCAGAAAGAAATATAATTTGGCGTATGCTCAAACCAAGTTCTTCTGAAATATATTTTGGAGTGCAGAATGCTGACCAATTTTTACAAGATATGGCGGGCTTTAAACCTTTTGGTGAACGTTATCTTAGATTAGTGGTGGATAGACCCGATAGACCATCTAATCTTGGTATTTTTGAGAAGATAGTTGGTTCAGATTTACGTTATTTTGCGGTTGATTTGGACACTGGAGCCAGCTATGGAGACCAAACTAAGTGGGTTAAGGATAATATAGGTGATGCAAGACAGTTCTACGGAATGACTATTTATCATAATGATAATAATAATGGACAAAGGCCAGTGCATGATGAATTTTTGACTAAAGGTCCTAACGGATGGAAACTATTACAAAGAGGAACTCAAGGAACTTTAGAATATATTCTTGAACAAGGTCTTAATATTCGTGCAGAAAATGTAAGTCCAATGAAAAACCGAATAAAACAAGTAGTTCCAATGTGGCTTGCTGGAAGACGAAAAGATGAGATTTATTTTTTGGTTACTAATAGAAACTATGGCGGTGTTGGTTTAGTAGCTGGCAGTAACAGCCCTGTTACTATTTATGAAGGCGACAGCGTCACTTTTAGTGTAGTATATTCAGGTCCATATCCATTTAATATACAATGGAGAAGTAGAGGAGAAATAGATCCTTGGGGTAATCTAACCGGACGTTCAATAATCGTTGAGCCATCTATAACGATAAGATTTCAAAGAAGAGGTACTTATAAGGACAATAGAGCGGTAATAAGACCCCTATCTGAGCTAGATGAGGCAGTTATAGTTGAATTTCCTGAAGTAAATGTAGTACCACAACCCAATGGTTCTGGGCAACCAAGCGGCGGAGGCAGTCCACCAGGAGGCGGTCCACCACTGCCATGCCCACCGTTTTGTGGATAGAGAAATATTTTATATAGTCACATTCCTAGCTTGATAAATATCAAGATGCTCTCCTTTACTTTGACCAGGAACAGGAGGTGTTCCATCTATCTTAAACCATTCTGGAGTCTTGTTAATTCTATAATTAGTGGTAGCTTTAGTTCCAAAATAAATGTAATCAACTATGCTTCTGTCTTTTAATGACAAGCCCTGTTTCTGGAACTCCTCTAAATTAACAAGACTTTCAATTCCAAAAGTAGAATTACCAAGATTTCCTTCCAACCTCATCAAAAAGCTTGGCGAGTCATTATGGGAAATGTACCCTGAATTGTTTGCATGGGTTATAAGGTTTGTAACATCTCCACCAATAACAAAATTTGTTATGTTGGTTCTTATTATGGTATTTGTAACTCTTCCATTGCTGTTGACAATGTAAAGCGGGTCTTCAAAGCCAATAATGCTTATTGTGCTTGTTAAATACCTATCTCTAATCCAATAGCTTGTGTTTCTTTTGTCCCTAATATCTAAACTTATGTTTATACCAATGCCAACAGACCATGGGTCAGTTTGATTTAATTTGACATCATTTACAGTAAAATTAAACTTTATGTCAATTTTATTTGCTTCTGCAGAGATTCTATTAGCCCAGTCTGTAAAAGTAGAGTCTTTCATCAAGCCCAATGGCTGACCCTCAATTGTGCCGTTTAGAAAAGATTCTTTAAACCTTTCATTTACATTGTCTATAAATGTCCCATTATTTGCAATGAATTGGTTAAAGCTCAATAAAGTTCTGAATCCCGCAATAAAAGCTCCTTTATTTATGTCTCTTTCAACATCTTTAATAAAAAAATTAACTGTCTCAATTCTTGTTTGTATCACATCCATCTTGTCGCTTAATCTGTATGTGGAGTAAGCGCTATAAGTCACAATTATAACTATAGTTAGGGCAATTGCAGCTGTTGTATAGAATATTGCCTTTTTGGTCATTTAACTAACCTTCAATTCAGATAAAATTTGATCAGTAATTGGTTCTACTAAATTTAAATTTATATTTTTATAGCCCTTTGAAATTCTTATCTTTAGCTCATTCTTTACTTTTTTAACTATTGATGCTCTTATTTCAGAAAATTCTGGTAATCTATTGCCTATGGGATTAATATTTTCTCTATATTTTTTTGCAATATTAAAAGAATTAAAAAACTCTTTGTCGTAATACTTTCTAATTATTTCATCTTCAATAACCATTTCTAAAATCCTATGAAGGATTGCGTTCGAAACATTTCCAATAAATAAGTCAATTAATCTTTTTCTATTAAGAGCCATGTTTAATGCCCTCTAATATTTTATTAAATAAGCCGTTATACAATTTTTTATATTCCTTTAAGAATATGGCTTTATTGATTATTACATTTAATTTAATGTTTAGTGGCTCTTCTTTAAGTAACTTTTTTATATTATGATTTATAGCTTCATTATTTATCTTTTTTTTATCTAAAAAAAGGAATATTGCTATTAAATTCCTAGCCATATCATATTTTTGGCTTCCTGTCAGACAATCAAAATTTTCTAAAAGTGGCTTGCTTTTTAATAAGTGCAAATCAAGCAGCTTATAATTAATTTTATTTTTGAACTTGAATATCAGTCTTTTTTTAACAACATACTTGCTTAGCATAGCCTGATATAATGGATCTGTTTCTAGCCCTTTAATTAATGTTGGATAATCCAAAGGGATTATGTGGAAATTTAAAACAAATAAATCTTTAAGGTTTTGTTCTAATTTTTTCGAATCGATTTTCTTGTCGTCAATCAAAATAAGGTCTATATCATTAAACAGAAATCCGTTTTCCAGAAAAGAGCCCGTCACTACTATATTGTCTATCTTGCTTAACTCGCTAAAAATTTTTTGAATTATTGTGACTTTTATGGGCTCTAACTTGCCTATGTTGTAATATACGGGCTTTATCTCTTCTGCCTCGGTTGCAGGATTAATGAGCACTGGCATGCCTATTTCAAAACCCAGAGGCCTTTCTTTTGGGATGTATATCTGGTCCATTAAAGTTCCTTTGCTTATCCTTCCTACCAAAATCACCATATTACGTAATATTACGTAATTTCTATTTAAAGCTTTCTATTCCCAAACCCTTATTTCAATTATAGCAGGCCCCCAAAGAGAGGGAACTTTTGATATTGTTAAGGTGTTAACATTTAGATTATCAGTTTCAATATTCACATCAAGTTTACCGTCTTTATCTATGTCAAGATTGCTAAACAATTGATAAACAGCATTATCCAGTGCATCATTAATATCATAAATTTTGCTTGAGAAACTGCATATATCTGCCCCGTTATAAGTTGAGGGAACCTTTATTGTTGTTGCTGTTCCGTCCTCAAAGCTTACAGTCCAAGAACAGCCATCAGATTTGGCAACAACACTGCTGTAGTCGGCAAAACCATTCAGCAATAATGTATAAATTACTCTATTATCGCTTGAACCATTTGTAGAGGCCGTTGAATTTATACCTGTGCTTATTGTGATGCTATTGCTTCCTTGATTTATGTTGCTTACTGGAATGTTTACTGCAAATGGATCTCCTAAGATTTGATAATTGTTTCCATAATCACTTAATCTATAAACTGTATTACTATTGACAACTAAATTATCCGTCCATTTGCTTCCAGAATATGATGTAACTTTAGCATCCAAAGCTGACGTGTTTGCATAAATTGTTAAATTGCCTGATGAAATATTATTTCCAAATCTTTCAGTTTCAAAGCCAAGAGGAATTTTATTGAATTGAATATCTGGCGCAGTATAATTAAACTCGATATATGAGTTTGGATAAATAACGGATTTTACCAATCCTGTTACATTAGCTATCTGTTCTGAAAAGCTTAATTTATTAATTTCACCTGCTATTTCATTATAAGCTTGTTGTAATTTTGTTGTGTCAACTGCATCATAGTATTTACCTCCGCTACAATTCATTCTCTGCATTGTTGCTGTGTCTGCGTCAGCACCAAATGCTATAGCATAAACACTTATGTTTTTATTGCAAGCGTCCCATGCGGATTGTACAGCATCTGCAATGGCTGTGCTATTTGGCTGTTGCACACATGCCACAGTTGCTGCACCATCACTCATTAATACAATATACCTCTTTTTTGATGGGCTATTCTGCGATTCAATTAATTCAACTGCCTTGTTTATGCCACAGCATGTACATGTGCCCCACCAGTCCTGTGTTGTATCAATTGTAGCTACAATTTGTTGTTTGTTAAAAGTTAAATTATTTATTCTTACTATTCCGTCAGGAAAGACATCGGTAGTAGGTGAGGAGGTTAAACATGCGTCTTTGTAAACGGTACCAGAATTACTACTAAATTCAACCAAACCTACTCTATTACCTGATACATCAAATAAAACATTAACAAATTGGGTACTTGCATTTTTATATAATGATAACTTAGTAATATCATTACCACACTGGGGATGATACCTACAACCACATAAATTGCTTGTACCATTGTACCATATTGTTCTATTGAATTCGACATAACTGCTGGGTGTACCGGTAAAAGATTGCCACCACCATAAACCGAATAAATAAAAACAACCTTTAGTTGGAGAAGTAAAAAATGAACTACTCCAACTGCTAGTGTTTGAGCACCAATCCATACTCCCGCTCACATCACTTACCAAAACAGCATCTGCATTGCCTCCAATAGTTGTTGCGTTAGTAATGCCAAATCTTAATGGAACTGTTTTTTGGTTTAAAGAACTGTAATCAAGAACTGTTCTTAATGTAGAATTGCTGAATGTTACATTTTTTGTCCCATTTGGATTTTCTTCGTATATTGTTGTGTTACCCAATCTTAAGAAAGCTGTATAATTGCTTGAGTAATTAAGAAATATTTGCATATTGTTTATTGCACCTGGAGAATAAATTGAGGAATATAAATTAATAACACCATCAATACCTGAAAACATATATTTTTCGTACCCTAGGGTTTGTGTATCGTTATAAGACGATGTTATATAAGTTACTCTTAAAAAACCACCAGCAATGTAGCTATTGCCAGATATGAAATTGATGTTAATTAAATTCTCTCCAGCTCTAAAGTTAGCAAGATAAACATTGCTTATATTCCATTTGTCAGCAAGCATATTGCCTCCTCCCGCAGAGCCCTTTGTGTAGCTTCCAGAAAATACACCATTAATGTAAAGATTGAAATTTCCGCCGGCATCAACCTCAATATAAGAGCTGTTAAAGGAGATAACATCATTTGGCAGAATCAATTTTTTTGTTAAATTTCCGTCACCTTCATAGCCGCCAAAATAAGCATAGGCATTTGTCTTCTTGCTTTTTATCCCATTCAACAAAACTCTTGCAGTAAAGCCCTCTGTTGGCTTTGCTTTTGCAATTCCACTTATTATTTTTCTTGAAGAAACAAGTACTCTTCTTACAGGAAGATTTCTTGAGTAGATTTCTTCCCCATCGACCAAGATGCTAAATCCATAGTTGCTGGGAATAATTGCATCAGTAAGATTTTTCGTGAAATTAGCTGATAAATTGGCCAATTGATTTGCCCAAAAATCACCAATCTGCTCAAGGATTGTGCTGTTAGCGTTTGTAATCTCGCCTGATGCAATCAGGCCTTTTACATATTCGTTGTTCACTTCGCCAACAGTCATGGTTGAAAAAACCCTGACTAAATCCTGCGAGGCATAATTAACATTGACTTTTTGCTGCTCTACAGAATAATAATTGGCAACGAGCAGAACTGCAATTATTATAATGCCTGATGCAAGCAAAGCATCAATTGTGAAAAATATTGCCTTTTTCATTGTTTATTCTGTTATATTTTTATTAATGTGGATTCAATTATTTGTTATTGTGTTTTATCTCTCATATAGCATTAATTAATTTCTGCCATTAATTTTCGTCCAAAAAAACATAGCAACGATTTACTTTCTTCACTCTTGCTTTCGAAAGTCATTAAAGTTTTTAATTGTTGGAAATTCCCCGCCGCTTGCGGCGAATGGGTTTATCAAACCAATCAACCAAAACATTAACGGGAATTTACAACATTAAAAATACCCCGCCCCTTGGGGCGATTGGGATTTTTATTTGTTAATTTATTTTTATTGAATTATGATTATTATTTATTTTTTAAACTAATTTTTCACCGCCATACATAAACTATCATCTTGACAACTTTTGAATTATAGTTTAAGTAACGTTCTGTCTTAACAAGTTTTTTTAAATTTATTCCTGTAATATTAATTGGGTTGCATGTGCTCTCAACAAAGCTTTTTGCAGCTTCTTGAACTAAATCAACAAAATTTCCATTAAAGTTTGAAACATCAAAGTCGCTAAAAAAATAAACTGTGCCATTGCCATATTCCCATTTTGCAATTGCCTTATCATCTGTTTGGTTAAATGTTGCGATTATTTTAAAGTCAATAGCTGATGTATTCTTAACATAATAATACTGTGCAAATACCATACTCTGCCCTATTGTTAATGACAATAAAGGATCTGTATTATTTACAATAGCTACTCTCTCGCTTTCTGATTGCCCTGATCTTTTCTTAAAGTCAACACCTACCATGTTATTCGTGCTTGGAGATGCTAATTCCCCACTAATCATTAACAGTCCTCCTCTTGAGGAAAAGTTCTCGAATTTCGGTTTATAATCAGAAAAATCTCCTCCACTTAAAAGAGGATGCTCCATCATTACAAAACTGTACTTGCTTAAATTACTGATTAGACCATAAAGTCCATAAATATCGTTAGTCTGGTCCTTAAAATAAATATCAGCTTTAAATGTTTGACTCATAAAATTTTTCAAGAAATCGTCATCATCATCTTGGTAATAATAAGCACTCTTTATATTATAACTTGTATTAATAAGCCAATAACCAACTCCACAAATACCATTTATGTTCAAAACTTCCCCTTTGTCATTAACAAAAAATACAAAATAGTCAAAGATGGTGCCAAATCTTTTTTTTGTAGTAGGATAATCAAGTTTGTCAAAAGTTTTTACTTTTGTAGCATTAACCTTTTGCTCATCAGCAATGCCTATCCTTATGACTGTTGTATTGTCCCAATCATTTGGGTAACCGCTTAAAGCCAATGAAGATGAAATGGCTTTTGCATCTGTGAGCATCACATCCAACTCACCTTTTTCCTGCTTTTGGAAATTAGTCGTGTAGCTG
>JACPMP010000154.1 GCA_016185915.1 Candidatus Woesearchaeota archaeon | reverse complement strand
GCAAGGTGAATGCCTTGCCTGCAATTAAGTAGTTTGCAACTTCAGCAATCAATACTGATAAAACGCCAACGACAGGGCCAAGAAATGCCCCTGCAACAGGCCCAAAAAACTGGAATAATGTAAAGAACTGGTTTTTGGCTCCGACTAATTGGAATAATGGGAAATTTTCTATTCCCAAATATGTGAGCAATGGCCAAGCTAATTTTGGAAGATTTACCCACTCGCCAACAAAAACCAAAGCACTGAATATCAATAAAAATAAAAGCCCTTTTTTTGTGATTAGTTTATTCAGTTTCATTATGTATCCTAAAAAAGGTAAATATGTTGGTTTAAATAAGTTTCTATGTTAAATCTTAGAAATTCTCAGTCAAATAAACAGAATAGGTCTTGCCCTTTGCTTCTCTTTTGATTAACTGCTTTTTCTCAAAATCAGCCAGAATTTGGCTTACTTTTGCTTTGGACAAATCTGCCCTAAATTTCAATGTTGATTGCGTGATTCCATTTTGCTCTTTGATTGCTTTCAGCACTTTTTTTTCATTGTCGTCCATTGCTTTTGATATTAATTCAAACTTATCCTGCTCAATCTTCATATTCTTTTCTTCTTCCAATCTTTTTAAGATAGCTTCTTCGCTTGTGCTAAAAAACAATAGGTATATGCCTAATGCTCCGATAAAAGAAATTAGACCTACTGCAATATGCGACAAGCCAAGCAATGACTCAACCCTTTGGCATTCATTTGTCGGATAACACTGCAAAGCACCAGTTTGTTTGCCCAGAACACCCATAAATCCAAATGCTAAGATGCTTGCCACTACGCTAATTGACAAAATAACAAAGCCAAGCTTCTTGTTTTCCATTTAAATCATTAAATTATCCTTAAAGTATATAAATTTTCTTATAGTTTTAGTTGATTAATTCAATATTGTCAAAAAAGATACAACACTTTAGAGTAGTAAAATTTTTAAAGAGATGCAGCTTCTTAAATGCAATGGGACAGTTTGGTAGAAGACCAGATTCAGGTGGAAGAGCTGGTGCGAGTGAACGCAAAAGAAACAAAGAAATCGCAAAAGGTAGACTTGAAAGAAAGCCACCTATAAAAGGTAGGATTGAAAGAGGGTCACTTAGAAAATCAAGCGCTAATCAGTGGAGACGGGAATTGGACTATTTGCAAGTTGAGGTAAGGAAACAACGTGATGCCGCCAAAAGAGAACCACTGTACGAGCGTTTTGTTAATTGCGCATCTAGGCTATTACCTCAAGCAGATGTATTAACTGAGATTCGAGGAATAGAAGGATATAGTGGCTTAGCTGATAACGATTTATTGAGCGATTTAAGCAGAGGAAGTTTTCGTGGTTCAATAGATGATTTTTTGCCACTGCATCATCTAGTGAAGTTATTAGGCAGAGAAGTCCCAAACAAGAAAGATGACAAGTTCATATATCTTTTGGGAAGCACCTCAACCAGCACTCCTGCTGAGGCCTCTGTAAGAAATTTAAGGGGATTGGAATATTTTTTGCTGGGCTTTGCCGCTCGATTACCGGAAAAACAGTATTTAGAATTACACGTTGATGGAAAAAGATTTCAAGTTCCATACCACAACGAGCACTTTGAGAAAGATAATGATTCTGTTGTGATAACCATGAAACGCAGATTAGATGCGGCTGGTTTGATTCCATCAGAGCATTACACATTAGGAAAAATCAATGACGGATACCACAAAGTTCATGGAAACTTGCATATAGTTGCAGAGCAACGAGCTTACAAAGCAGATAATGGGCAAATGAAGAGTGTTGCTATTGCTTATCTAACGACTAGATATCCGTAAAAAACTTTTGCATGCGTGTGTGCGACTAAACAACAATAGTTTTTTAAATAATCCCTTCTAAACTATAGTGGGTGACAAAATTCAAATCAACAAAACACAAGATACTTGTAACCAGTGCACTGCCCTATGCCAATGGGAGCATTCACTGTGGCCATCTAGTTGAATACATTCAAACCGATATTTTTGTTAGATTCCTAAGGTTAATTGGTGAAGATGTTTTATTTGTATGCGCAGATGATACTCATGGCGCTCCAATTGAGATAAAAGCAGCTGAGCTTGGTATAACGCCAGAACAGCTTATTGCAAAAGTGTATAAGGAACATACACAAGATTTCAAAGACTTCTTAATAAGCTTTGATAATTATCATACAACAAACAGCCCTGAAAATAAGAATTATAGTGATTTAATTTTTGAAAGATTAAGGAAAAATGATTTTATCTATACTAAAGACATTGAGGTTACTTATTGCGAGCACTGCAAAAGAACCTTGCCAGACAGGTATGTAAAAGGAAAATGCCCGAAATGCAATGCTCCTGACCAATATGGCGATGTCTGCGAGAACTGCAATGCAGCATACAAAACAATTGACTTGATTGAGCCATATTGCGCAATTTGCAAAAATAAGCCAATTAGAAAAACATCAAAACATTATTTCTTTAAGTTAAGCAAATTTTCAAATAAGCTTGGCTCATGGCTCAAGAAAAACAAAAACCTGCAGCCAGAAATCAAGAATTTTGTTTTTAATTGGATAAAAAATGGCTTGGAAGATTGGAACATAAGCAGAGACGGCCCTTATTTCGGCTTCAAGATTCCAGGAGAAGAAGACAAATATTATTATGTATGGCTGGATGCACCAATTGGTTATATTGCAAGCACAGATCATTACTGCAAAAAGCATGGATTAAAAACAGAAGATTACTGGAACAATAAAAATACAAGAATTTATCACTTTATCGGCAAGGATATAATTTATTTTCATTTCTTGTTCTGGCCTGCAATGCTGCTTGGCTCTGATTTTCAACTGCCTTACGAAATTGTAGTGCATGGTTTCTTGACAGTCAATGGCGAGAAAATGAGCAAAAGCAGAGGCACTTTTTTCACTGCAAGAGAATTTTTGCAGAATTATGAAGCAGAGCATCTCAGGTTTTACTATGCAAGCTTATTGAGCAAAACAATGTCTGACATTGACTTAAGCTTTGACGACTTAAGCAAAAAAATAAACAATGAGTTGGCTGCAAACATAGGAAATTTTTGTTACAGGGTTTTGAATTTTTTGAATAAAAATTTTGATGGTGAAATTAAGGATATAGATGAAAATAAGGAATTAATCAATGATATAAATAAAGTAATAGAAAATATTGAAGAAAATTATTATGGTCTAAATTATATTGATGTTGTTAAAGGTATTCTGCATATATCATCTCTTGGCAATAAATATTTTCAGGATAACGAGCCATGGAAATTGATAAACGAAGATAAGGAAAAAGTTCATAAAATTCTTGGATTATGCATTAACATAGCAAAGAATTTAAGCATTTTGATTGAGCCAATACTCCCTCAATTTTCATCAAACTTGCAAAAGCAATTAAATGTTAAAGATTTAAAATGGAAAGATATAAATTTCAAGCTGAAAAATCATAAGATTGGCAAAGAGAATATTTTAATAAGAAAAATAGAGGAAAAAGAAATAATGAAATTGGAATTTCCGCTAAATCTTAAAGTAGCAAAAATATTGGAAGTAAGAGAGCATCCAAATGCAGACAAGCTTTATATTTTAAATATAGACATTGGAACTGAAAAAAGGCAATTAGTTGCTGGTTTGAAGGATTATTACACACAAAACGAATTAAAAAATAAAAAAATAATTGTGGTGACTAATCTTAAATATGCAAAATTGAGGGGGATTGAAAGCCAAGGCATGTTGTTAGCAGGAGATGATGGAACTGGTTGTGGTTTGCTGACAGTTGATAACAGCAATCCAGGCGATAAAGCCTATTTTGATGGGTTTGAGAACTCAACAAAAGAGCTAAGCTTTGACGATTTTTTAAAAATCCAGATGATTGTTAAAAACAGCAAAGTATATTTTGAAAATAAGGAATTGAGAACAGATAAAGAAACTGTTAAAGTTGAAAGGGTTAAAGATGGAGCAAGGGTTAGATAAACACTATTTCTTTTAAATCGAGTAAAAAGAACGTAATATAGTTGAAAAAATAGTAAAATTTATATATAAGTTATTATTATAATGATAATATGTTTGAACTAATAAACCCATACATTGCAAAAATCTTAGTATCGGCAAAGAATGGAGATTCAATTAGGTGTATTTCCAAAAAAATACAGGAATCTTATGGGTGGACATATAAATGGATTTTAGAATTGGAGAATATAGGAGCTATATTTAGAAAAAAGCAGGAAGTCCATATAAACAAAAATAACAGATTCTACAGGTATGCGGCTAAATTCGTAAAAGATTCGATATCCTCCAATTTAAGCTTAACTGATGCTTACTTATTGCCAAATTTAGCAGGATTGGAGTATATTTTCACTAATATAGATGCTGTATTTATATGGACCAAAGGAGGCTATAACATAGGAAGAAGTAAAAATTC
>JACPMP010000153.1 GCA_016185915.1 Candidatus Woesearchaeota archaeon | reverse complement strand
TTTTTGGTATTATCTTCTGCCATTTAAATCACTCTTAAAATGAGAGAATTAGCTCAATTTTTATTTTTTAATGTCTCACCACACTCTGGACAATAATCTGATTCTTGCTCTAATTCAGTTCCACACAAAGGACATTCAAGCTTTGATTTCATCTTGTTGTTAGAGGTAATAAGGAAATATTTAAAGTTAACGATTAGGTGGGCTGTTAAGTTAGCATTTGGTAAAAACTGATTTTCTCAATAAGTATTTGAATATTTAGGTATCTAATTATAGAATTTAGAATATATAGTTTTAGGTATCGAAATGTTTATATATAAGTTAGGTATCTAACCTTCATAATGAGACTTTTAAGCCAAACAAGTAGAGAATATAAAGGAAAAGAATATAAAAAGTTTTGGATTATTATTCCTAATAAGCTAATTGAAAAATTAGGTTGGAAAACAAGCGAAAATTTAGAAGGAGAAGTCAAAGGAGATAAATTAATTATTGAAAAAGATTAAAATGAAAACAGAACACACAATTTATTTTGGGGATAGTGTAGAAATTCTTAAAACAATTCCAAAAAATACTTTTCAACTTATGGTTACTTCACCACCTTATTGGAATGTCAGAGATTATGGACACTCAAAACAAACAGGGTTTAAGGATACACTCCAACAATATTTAGAAAAATTAGATAAAGTATGGAAAGAAGTTGTAAGAACTTTATTGCCTGATGGCAAAATTGCTTTAAACATAGGCAATATTTATTATTCAGAACCAGATGAGAACAGGAGAACTACTGCCAACTTATCATATTTAACTTGGAAGCAATTAGATAGATATAAAGAATTAAGATTTATGGGAACTATTTATTGGAGAAAAACAACATCAAGAGCAGGGGCAGTTTTATTTGGAAGCTATCCTTATCCTTCAAATTTTATGATTTCTTCTGCTGTTGAACCCATACATATTTTTAGAAAAATTGGCAAAAGAGAAATTTCTAAAGAGATTAAAGAAAAATCTAAAATATCCTTAAAAGAATTTAGGGAATTTAGAGATGCTATTTGGGATATAAATGGCGTTAATGACAAACACGCTGCTGCTTATCCTTATGAACTTCCAGAGAGAGTAATAAAAATGTTTACCTTTGTAGGCGATATAGTTTTAGACCCTTTTGTAGGAAGTGGCACAACAATTAAAGCTGCAAAGGATTTAAACAGAAATTCAGTTGGCATAGACATAAATCCAGATTTTTTACCGATAATTAAAGAGAAAGTTGGAATCAATCAAAAAATGTTAGACAAAGAAGCAGAGTTTAAAGTAATTCATTTAAATAAAGATATTAAAATAAGTCATTAGGTTTCATTTTGAATTGTAACATATTGGCAGTTGGTCTTCCACCATCACCGCCCTTTCTTTGCATTGTTATTTTACCTATGTAAAGACTACCTTGTGGACTAATCCTAACATCTTCTTGACTTAAAATGTTTATTACATCTTCAATACTTCTTAATACCCATAAAATTCTATCTTCATTGTGTTGAGTAACCAAAACCCAATCAGCAGAATATTCACCTCTGCCTTTTATTAAATCAGAAATAATCAAATTCTTATTCTTCTTAAAAAAATTTAATGTTGTATCTCTATCATCTTTATCCATTTCGTCTAAAAATATACGTCTTTTATCTCTTAAACTTTCATATTTTTCTTTAGTAATTTTCTTAACAGCTACTAATTCTTTCGGTGATAATTCGCCTGTAAACATTTTTAATAAAGTTACAATATTAGAAGGGATATTCCATAAATCAACATAATTTTTTATCCATCTTTTATCAATCTGATTAAAGTCAGCAGTACTCTTTTTAAGAGATAAATTTTCTTTTGATGTTTTATCTTTTGTTTTGATAGTTATTTGTATTTGAATATCAGCTTTTTCTCCGTATATTATAACTCCATTTACTTTTTTAATTTTAGAAATATTATAACCCATAATTTTAAGCCATTTTTTAGCGTCTATATCTTGCTTCCAATTCTGAAATTTAGCAATTATATCTTTCTCATTTTCAAATCCACTTTTTGCAGTTTGAGAGCCGACACTAACTAAATCCACCATATAGAAAGAAGATAAATGATAACTATTTAAATTTACCTTCTACCAAACGTTTACTTTACACATCACGATTATTTTCATTTGACATTACAAAAGAATTATAAGCACATGCTATTAACTCTAATCAAATGATGTATGTTGCGGAATACTATTGGAAGCCAAAAAAAACTACTTATCTTTCAATCGGAGAAATTACAGCTGGAAACTACGCTGAAGCTATAGAAGGAGCAAAGAACTTTAATCCATTTCAAGGTGATCCTTTTAGCAGAGTTGATTCTATCAGGATTTTTAAACGCGGAAAAACTAATCCTGTTCTTGTGAGCCATCCCAAAAGTAAAAAACAAGATTCTGGTTGGAAGATTGAGAAACAAGGAGAATGTACACTAATCATGCCCAGTGAACCTCTCGATGAATATGTGGGGAGGATTAAAAGTAAAGGAGGACATCTAGTAGCAAGAGTAAATATCGAATAAAAAATTTATGTCATAATCAGAAATCAATTATTTTTAAATCCTGTAAACTCCAGGCTGCATAAACACCTTTTCTGTCTGAACAGCAATTCCCTTTTCAGCCATCATCTCATTCGAGTTCATTTTTGCAGTGCCCAAAGCAACAAGCTCGTCCTTCAATGACATGATTGCAACTGCATCTTCCTTATTTATTTTGTCGTTTAACTTGCTTATCCCAGGCACTTTCAAATCAACACCATGGCAAATGCTTTCAATTGTAGTGTCAAAAACCCAGACTTTTGGCAAGTGCTTAACCCCATTCTCAACTGGTTGGATAACTTTTTTCAAAAATTTCTCATTATTCTCCTGCTTCCAAAAATAGTATGCATCAGTTAATTCTTGCAATGTAAATAAAGTTGCCTCGTCAAAAGGACCTGCTTTTGTTCTTCTAAGCTCTGCCATGTGGGCTCCAACTTCGAGTTTTTTGCCAATATCGAAACACAATTTTCTTATGTAAGTTCCAGCTTCGCATCCAACTTTGAATAAAACATCTTTGTCTTCAATTTCCAGAATATCTAAATAATATATTGTTCTTGTACGCAACTGCCTTTTGACAGAGCTTTTTAGTGGAGGAATTTGCTGTATTTTCCCAATAAAATAATTTTTTATTGTTTCTCTTAACTTTTCTTCTTCAACATCTTTGTGCAGATGCATTATTGCAACATATTCTTTTCCTGCTGTTAGCAATGTTTGAACAATTCTTGTAGCCCTGCCTAATGCAATTGGAAGAACTCCGGTAACTGCGGGATTTCCCTGATTTTACTCTAGAGTCCCAGAGTGGCCAGCTTTAGTTATTCCAAGGATTTTTTGCACAAAGTCAGATACTTGATGGCTTGTAGGACCTTTTGGCTTGTCAATATTTACAATGCCATAATTTATTATCTCTTCTGTTTTTCTATCTTCCGGTTTACAGCCATATTTTTCGTCTGTTTGTGCTTCTTTTCTCACTAAGATTTCTCTGCCTATTTTTTCAAATGGTAATAAGTTTTGCATAATAAAAGGAAAAATATAGGTTTTAATAAAGGTATTTGTTGTTCTATTACTGGTTTTTAAAAAGATTTATATACCTGCCCATCAAATTTTCATTAGTGATTCTAAATGGGATTCCTTTTTACACAAATTGAAGATAAAAAGTATTATATAATAAGAATGAAAAACAGGAATGTTCTTATTTTATATTTTGTTATCCTCTTGGCATTATTCTTCGGCAGTTTATTCCTTAAATTAATTGGAATCTGGGCAAAATTTGCTAATTACATATTTGCCTTAGGGATAATTTTGGTTATTTTGGGATTCATTGACAGTTTTCCTATCTATATGCTCGAATGGAAAACTGCAAGAGATGGTAAGACTATAATACAAAAAGGAAATTGGCAATTAGACGATAATTGGGAACTAAAATTAGAAAAATAAAATTCCTAATGATTTCTTAAACACTTCTCGGTGCTGTCGGCCTTGCTTCCTGCAATTTTAGTTTTGGAGGTGCTTTAGGATGCATTTTTGGATGCTCTTTCTTCAATTCCTTTATTTCTTCTTGCTCTATCTTCTTAGCTTCCTCTGCTTTTTCTTCTTTTACTTCCTCTATCTTCTCTTCAATCTTTTCTTCTGGTTTTTCTGGCTCTTTTGTTTCTGTTGCTTCTTTTTTTATTGGTTTTTTCTTTTCTACTGCTTCAAGTTTTTCTTTTGGAGCGCCAACCAATTCAACAAAAACCTTGCCTTTGTCGTCTTTAATAGCATTAACCTTTACCTTATGAGGCGGATTTTTCGCTCCATGATTCCATACTTTTAAGTTTAGATATTTGCCAATAACCACATTATCGGATTTCATGTGCTTTGAGATAAATTCTTGGACTGCTTTAACTGCTTTATTCGCTTTCTTAAATGGAGGCACTTTTAGAGTTTCTCTTCTAAGCGGAATTGTGTAAACCCTTTCCAGTACTGGTTTTGGAGCTTCTTCTTTTTTTGCCATTTAAAATTTATTTTTTGTTTTAAAATTGTTCAAAATTTTATTACGCTTTTGTCTTTGTCCTTCTCCAGCTTCTCTTTAATTTTGTATGTCTTCCTGGATGGATTTTCCTAGTTTTGCCGTATATTTTCGGCACCGTCCAAAACGGCGCCCATCTTGTTTGCTTTCTGAATTTTGCCAATCTTTTCTTTCTGCTTGGATGCTTGTAACGTGCCATTTTGAATTTTGTAAGTTTTTGATTTTTAATATTTAATCTGTTGCTTCGCAACATTATTTTGTGCTCAGCCTCACTTTCTTGCCATATCGCTCGGCTTCGCCTATTTATTTTTCGTGCCATCGAAGATGGTACCTTTTTGATGAAACTTTTTGCGAAAAAGTTTCCCGCACTCAACTGACGGAACAGTTGTTTTAAATCCTCTTAATTTTAATCTCTTTTTTCTTAGGCGTTAACTGCCCTAAAATTTTTTTCAAGGTTGAATCATCAATTTTGCCTTGAATTTGCCCTTTTTGCATTGCTTGAAATAGGATTACAAGCAACTGCAATGCTTTTTCATGATGAGCTGTTTTCAAATTTCCATACCTTATCAATGCCTCTTTCGTTAGGAATTGCTTTACAGCATTTTCAATCTGCTCAATCTGCTGCTGTATTTGAGCTTGCTCTTGGGATTGTTCTTCTAATTTTTCCTGCTGCAATCGCATCAATTCCCCTAGTTTCCTTTTTTTGATTTCTTCCAGAGTGGGCATTTGCTTTATTTATTTTTTAAATTTTTCAATCAACAAAAGATCTAAGTAACTATTTTTTACTTTCCTCTGTTTTTTTGATTGCCTTTTGTTCTTGCTTGACTTCTACTATCTCTTTTTTAGTTTCAATCTTTTCCTCAACTTTAACATCTCGTTTAGGTTTTGCGCCATAAATTTGCGTAGCTATTTTATCCAAAAATGACTTTCCTTTTGGTGTGATTATTCTTCCTTTATGCACGCCTTTTTCTGCAAATTTGACAAATCCTGCCTTTTCAAGCTGCTGCAATGATTTTCTTAGAATATTGCCTGAGCCCTTGTAGAAGTGTTCTTTTTTTACGCCTCTGTTTTTTCTTCCCCCATATTTGGCCCTCAATTTAGAAACTCCGATTGGACCAAGACGATAAATTGTTCTTAAAACAGAAGCGGTTCTTATGTACCACCACCCATCACTGACAGGAGGCCTTTCCTTGTGCATCCCTGTCTTTACAAAAGGAGCCCAGATAGGGGGCTTTATTTCAGGAACTTTTTTTAGCTCTTCACTCGTTTTTTTTATTAATTCCTGCGCATCCACACCATAAATTGTTGTCATTTTAATTTTAAAATTTTATATTAGATTTTTTATTGTTTTTATTTTTGAAATTCAATCCGTGCTTCGCACAAAAATTAGTGCTCGGCAAAATTTGTCTGCCATTAAATTTTGCCTCGCCTATTCATTCAATTATATTCAATTCGTGGGATTGAAAATTCGTTGGATTGTTAATCCAACTTAATTAAATCGTCAACTCATTTTGGGGTTGACTTGATTAAAGCGTCAACTGATTTTGCGGTTGAAGCGGTTTACTTTTATCACGATTGCTTATAAAAGTCGCTCTCGTGATTTTTTAAATTTTTAATTGAATATTGTTTTTCTTTCACACCTTGCGGTGTCAGAACGGCTAACTTTTGTGTTAGCAACAGTAAAGTGGAATATTGAATTGTTTAAAAAGATTATTGTTTTTGAATCTAATTACTAAGTGCTCAAAACAAATCTTTATAAATTTCTGTGTATTATTACTTAATAGCATTTAAATGCGCATATTTATTTTCCATATAGAAAAATAATATAAGAGCAATGTAATAAGATGATTGAACACCTTGAAAAACCATACAAGCCAGAGCAAATCCGACATATTTTAAACCCCATCATAGATAAATGGTTTTTTACAAGATTCAAGGAATTTTCATTGCCGCAATTATTTGGCGTAATGGACATCCACTCAAGAAATAACATATTAGTAAGTGCTCCGACTGGCGCGACAAAGACATTAACAGCTTTTTTATCGATATTAAATGAACTGATTGACTCAAGCGAAAAGGGAATTCTTGAGGACAGGATTTATTGCGTCTATGTGAGCCCATTGAAAGCTCTAAGCAATGACATCCATGTTAATTTAGTTGAGCCATTAAAGGAGATGGAAAAGATTGCCGGCAAAAAACTAAACATAAAAGTTGCAGTCAGAACAGGCGACACATCAGCTTCAGAAAAAGCGAAGATGCTTAAACAGCCACCGCACATCCTGATTACTACGCCGGAAAGCTTGGCAATAATGTTGACTTCAATAAAATTTCGCGAATTATTGAAAAATGTTGAATGGCTTATTATTGACGAGGTCCATGCAGTGGCTGAAAACAAGAGGGGGGTGCATCTCTCCATGTCTATGGAAAGATTAAACAAAATTTCCCCTTCACTGACGAGGATAGGATTAAGCGCAACAATTGCCCCGCTCGAAGAAATTGCAAAATTTCTGGTTGGCTATGAAAATGGAAAATTGAGGAATTGCAAGGTTGTAGATGTCCAATTCATTAAGAATATGGAATTAAAAGTTTTATCGCCAGTTCCGGATTTGGTTGATATTGAGCATGCAATGATGCACAACTCAATGTACGCTTTGATAGACGACTTGATTCAAAATCACAGTACAACACTGATTTTTACAAACACAAGGTCTGCTACAGAAAGAGTCGTCCATCATCTAAAAGAAAAGTTCCCGAAAAAATATACAGAAAATATTGGAGCCCATCACGGCTCTTTATCCAAAACATTAAGGCATAGAATTGAAGACCGGCTTAGGAAAGGCGAGCTAAAGGTTATTGTTTCAAGCACATCTCTTGAACTTGGAATTGACATTGGTTACATTGACTTAGTGATATGCTTGGGTTCGCCAAAATCCGTTGCAAGATTTTTGCAGAGAGCTGGAAGATCTGGACATAAATTGCATGACACTGTCAAAGCAAGAATTATTGTTCTTGACAGAGATGATTTAGTGGAGTGCTCTGTTCTACTAAAATCTGCAATTGAAAAAAAGATTGATAAAATACACATACCAAAAAACTGCCTTGATGTCTTAGCCCAGCAGATACATGGAATGTCTCTAGAGCAGAAGTGGAAAATAAAAGAGCTATTCAATTTAATAAAGCAGAGTTACTGCTACAATGAGCTTGAGTGGAAAGATTTTATTGAAGTTGTCGAATATCTTTCTGGAAAATATGCATCATTAGAAGACAGGCATATTTATGCAAAGATATGGTACGATGAGGAAACAGGCGAACTTGGAAGAAAAGGCAAGATGAGCAGAGTTATTTATATGACAAACATAGGCACAATTCCTGAAGAATCTTTTATAACAGTTAAGGTTGGAGAGCAGCCTATTGGTGCAATTGACGAGGCATTTCTTGAAAAATTGCATCGGGGAGATGTATTTGTTCTGGGCGGTGAAAAATACGAGTTTTTGTATGCAAAAGGCATGGTTGCTTATGTCAATGCCTCTGTTTACAGGCCGCCTACAATTCCATCATGGTTTTCAGAAATGCTGCCATTAAGCTTTGAACTTGCATTGGATATTGGAAGATTCAGAAAATTAATGAATGAAATGTTCTGTGCGAATAAAACCAAAGATGAAATCGTGGATTTTATTAATAAATACCTGTATGTTGATGAAAATGCAGCAGAATCAATTTATGAATACTTTTTTGAGCAGTTTAATTATGCCGAAATTCCGTCGCACTCAAGAATTATAGCGGAGCATTACACCGAGGATAAGGGCAAGAGGAAATATGTCATATTCCATGCACTTTATGGAAGAAGGGTCAATGACTGCTTGTCTAGGGCAGTTGCCTTTGCAATTGCAAGAACGCAGCATCGAGATGTCGAAATTGGCATTAGCGATAATGGATTTTATGTCGCTTCTGACAAAAGCGTTAATGTGATGCAGGCATTTAATTTAATCAAGTCAAAAGAGATGAGAAAAATCATGGAGATGGCAATCGAGCACACAGAGGTTTTGAAGAGGCGCTTCAGGCATTGCGCCGCAAGAGCAATGATGATTCTAAGGAATTACATGGGGCATCAGAAAAGGGTTGGAAGGCAGCAAGTCAGCTCTATGATTTTGCTTAATGCTGTAAAAAGAATAAATCCAGATTTCTGCATTTTAAAAGAGGCAAGAAGAGAAGTTTTAGAGGATTTGATGGACATAGAGAATGCTTCAAAAGTAATTGAAGGAACAGAGCAAAAGAAGATTTTGATAAAAGAAATCCATACTAATCTGCCATCGCCATTTGCATTTAACTTGATACTGCAGGGCTTTACAGACCTTATGAAGATCGAAGATAAGGTTGAGTTTGTCAGGAGAATGCATGAGCAGATAGTAGCCAAGATAAAGGTGGAGAAATGATAATCGGAATTACAGGCTCAATCGGCTCTGGAAAAACAAGCGTTGCGAAAATATTTGGAAGGCATGGTTTTGAAGTTATTGACGCAGATAAGATGGCACACAACCTTCTTAAAAAAAATTTCCCAGCTTATAAAAAAATTATCCAGAGCTTTGGAAATGAATTTTTAGACAAAAATAACAACATAATAAAAAAAAAATTGGGCGACTTGGTTTTTGTTGATGTTAAAAAACTGAAAAAGCTGAATTCAATCATGCATCCAATGATTATTGCCAATATAAAAAGCACATTAAAAAAAATAAAAAATAACAAAATAATAATTGATGCCCCGCTTCTTCTTGAAACCAATGCTAAAAATATGGTTGATAAGGTAATAGTTATAAAGACAGATGTTAATAAGACAATTGAAAGAAATAAAAAATTTTCAAAAGAGCAAATAGAAAAGATTTTAAACCAGCAAATGCCGCTCAATGAAAAGCTGAAATATGCGGATTTTGTGGTTGATAATAATGGAGATTTAAGGCATGCAGAAAAGCAAGTTAATAAAATTATTGAAGAATTGAATTTATTGTTATGATGGTTTTTTGCGTTTGAAAATATAAAAACAATATAACCAACCACCTTAATTTTGCATCAAATAAAATAACACAAAAAATATTATTGACGCTAAAAAATCTTAAAATGAAAACAGCAGTTTATCCTGGAACATTTGACCCAGTAACTAATGGGCATATTGATATTATTGAAAGGGCGTTGAAATTATTCGATAAGCTTTACATTCTTGTAGGTGAAAATCCACAAAAGGCAGCAACCTTCTCTTCTGAAGAAAGAGTTTATATGCTAAAAGAAGCTTTAAAAAAGCACAATAATAGAGTTGAAGTTGAGCATTTTGGTGAATTGCTTTTGAATTATGTAAAAAAGAAAAAATCAAATGTCATTATAAGGGGCTTAAGGGCAATCTCAGATTTTGAGTTTGAATTCCAAAGAGCCCAGTTCAACAGGGAGTTTGCAAAAGATATCGAAACAATTTTCATCATGACAAAAGATGACTACGCTTTTTTAAGTTCGAGCATCATAAAGGAAATAGCAATGTTTGGCGGCTCTGTAAAAGGGTTTGTGCCGCAGATTGTCGAGAAGAAATTGAGGGATAAGTTTAGGAGATAACTAAGCTGTAAAGTAAACGTCACTTAGATAACTATGTACGTTCGAAAACTTAATAAACATTCAAACTTATTTATCCTTATGGCAAAACTACTTATATATCACAACTTTGCGGGAAACACGGAAGAAGCGTTCAAACTATGGCGAAAATCGCCAGACATTGGGCGTTTCAATTGGGGATTTAATAAAATGAAATACAAATGATTAAATTATTAAAATTTTTTGGAATCGTTGTTATATTATTGTTAATTATTGTTGTTTATAAAAATGTTTTCAACAAAAGAACAACAAAAGAAGCACCGTTATCTAATCGGACCGTTCTAGAACCAGGAGATTACATTCGGAATTTAACCACATGGCCAAAGCGTCCATATGACCTACATATTCCTTTAGGATATGATGCTTCGCGGCCAACGGCTGTTGTATTGGCGCTTCATGGCGGCGGAGCAGACAGTAAGGGCGCGGCTAAAATAACATGCCCAAACGGTAATTTGAATTCCTCAAAGTGCCTTAACGCGTTAGCCGACCGGGAAGGATTTGTTGTCGTATATCCAAACGGCGCGTCTCGGCCGTTATTTCCAAACATACGCACCTGGAATGCCGGCGGCGGCGAAAAGGGCTTTATTTGCGTAAGCGAGTACGGCTGTGAAAACAAGATTGATGACATTGCTTATTTTAAAAATCTTTTGAGCGAGCTTTCCAAAACAATCAATATGGACAGCGCCCGAGTGTATGCAACTGGAATGTCTAATGGCGCGGCGATGAGCCATCGTTTGGCTTGCGAACTTTCTAACTGGATAGTTGCGATTGCGGCAGTTGGCGGCGGCAATCAATTTTCTACGATGGCTCCATGCAGTCCATCGTGGCCGGTTTCAGTTTTGCAAATTCACGGTACAGACGATCCCGCCTGGCCGTATAACGGAGGGCCCGGTATAAAAGAAGGCGGTGATTATTTTTCAGCGCCAAAAACCATATCCGAATGGGCTTCAAGAAATAAATGTTCGTCCGTGCCAATTAAGGAAAATATACCAGACACGAAAAGCGATGGTACAAAATCAATTAAAGAAAGTTATGGAAATTGTTCTAAGGACAATGAGGTGGTGTTATTAACGGTGAATGGTGGGGGACATACTTGGCCACAGGGTAACCAATATCTGCCGGAAAGATCAATTGGCAGAACCAGCCAGGATTTCAGCGCCAATGAAGCAATTTGGGACTTTTTTAAAAACCATCCGCGAAAAGCAGATTAGGCGCTATCTATAAAACTAGAGATGAATAAAATTATTTTTATTCCACTTATATTATTTTTTTCCAGCCCGAGCGGAAAAGTTTTAATCAAAATTCAAAGTCCGGATTTTCGTCAAAAAAAGCGGATTTTATCCAAAGTAGATGACGCTAACTTAACAGCTCAGAGATAACATAAAAATTTTAATTTAAGATAAAATTTTTTTATTCATAAAACTTGCTCAAATCCTCTTCATGGATTCTTCTTCTTGGCTGGTTTTCGAGGATTATTCTTTGCTTCACTAGTCTAGCAGTATATCCTGCTATAACATTTCTCATTTTTGTAGAAGAAACATTGGTGTACTTTTCAACCAGCTCCTTGTTCTTGTCAAATTCCTGCGTGAATTCTTGTGCATGCATTTTAACCAATTTCCCTGCAATTCTCTTAGCCAGCAATGTCTTTATTCTTCCCATTGTTATCAAAAATCAATTTTAAATTGTATTTGTTCATTCGCTTTTCGCATAGTTCCTCACTTGATTTTTGAAAATGCTCAAAAATTCCAGATTTTTGACATTATTCAAGCTTTGTCTGGTCAAATGGTTTTATTGCAGTATCCTTTCTGAGCACATATGGCATAGGTTTCTTTACAGTCATAGGTATTAATCCTTGTTTGAACTCAAGCTTTGCTATCTCAACTGTATTGTAGCCTATCTCTTTAAGCTCCTCGTCAGTAAGCTTAACTATAAACGGAGCTCCCATAGAAATCTGCAATGCTCTTGCTCCTATAATCCTAGCTTGCTCGTATTTTGTGTATTCATCCATTTTTAACTATTATTCATCTTCACTATCGTCATCACCATCTCCGTCCGGATCAAATAAAATTTTCATTTGGTTCACCCCGCTCATTTAACTTATAGGACTTCATCTTCATCAATAAAACTCTCACCACATGACGGGCACTCGACCTCGCCTTCTTCAATGATGGTGCCACAACTTGGGCATTCTCGTTGGTCTTCTTCCATCTTTTCACCTCAGCTACAATAAGCCTTGTATTGTGGCATAAGCATGGCTTGGCTGGATATTTAACAGTGATATTTAAATCTATCGGTAAATTTTTAGTGTGTTCTATCCTTTTATTATTTCCTGACGACATCTTAACAACTCGTTTCATTTTTTAA